>CAZCMR010000245.1:0-1014 GCA_964499805.1 uncultured Sulfurimonas sp. | reverse complement strand
ATAATATTTCTCCAAATATCTATTCAATTAACTAACTATTTAATTAATTTTAGCATAATATAGATAAATAGAGTATACTTATATAGATATATAAAGGGAAAAAATGAAATCAAAAAAAGCTTTTGGTTTATGGAGTGCTGTCTTTTTAGGCATAGGTTCTATGGTTGGAGCTGGGATATTTATAGTAATTGGTCAAGCAGGAGCTATCGCAGGTAATTTTGTAACATTTTCCTTTTTTCTAGCAGCAATTATTGCCCTACTTTGTGGTTACTCTCTGAGTAAACTAGCGACTACTTATCCTAGTCGTGGTGGGATCATAGAGTATCTTACACAAACTTATGGAGAGGGTTACATCTCGGGAAGTTTAGGCATACTTTTTTATCTTGCACAACTCATCGCTCTTGCAGCAGTTGCAAAATCTTTTGGAACATATGGAGCTACCTATATGGATGGAGGGGTGACACCTTTTTATACCAACCTCTTTGCCCTGCTTGTTCTTGGTGCATTTGTATTTATAAACCTTATCGGTGCTGCTGTTGTAGCTCGTGCTGAGTCTATCATTGTTATTGTCAAACTTATCGCACTACTTATCTTTACAGTAGGAGCACTCTACTACATCAAACCTGAAAACCTCTCTATCTCTCATGCACCAACAGCTGTCCATGTTCTCTTCTCTTTAGGTTTAACATTTTTCGCTTTTCAAGGTTTTAGTGTCATTACAAATAGTGTTGAAGATATGCAAGACCCACAAACAACTATGCTTAAGTCTATGATCCTTTCCATCATTCTAGTCGCTATTCTCTACATCTCAGTAAGTGTGGCTGTTTTTGGAAATCTCTCACTTGCAGAGATTATAAAAAGTAAAGATTTTGCACTTGCTGAGGCTGCACAACCTGTTTTTGGAGCTATTGGATTTAAACTCATTGCCGCCACAGCACTTCTTGCTACAGCTTCAGCCATAAATGCCACTCTTTATGCAGTTACACAGATTAGCTATACACTTGCAAAAGAGGG
>CAZCMR010000244.1:0-1016 GCA_964499805.1 uncultured Sulfurimonas sp. | reverse complement strand
ATAGAAACTCATCAAGTTTCACTTATTGATGGAGATGAAGTTTTTAAAAAGATCTCTCAAAGAATTATAGAATTTCCAAATGCATGGTAAATGTTAGATGGCGATATAAGACGATGTTTAACAAATCATTTTCCATTTGGTGTAATTTACTATCAAAAAGATGATGTAATAATTATTCAAGCAGTTATGCAACTTCAAAGAAAACCTAACTATTGGAAATCAAGAAAGACATAACGACATTGTAGTGAATAAGTCAACCCGGAGGCAATTAATTATTTAAATTTTCACTATCTGCGGTGGCATTGTTTTAAATATCTGCTTTACTGCGTTTGCACGTACTTCACGCGCTTTTCCTGTTGCAAACGGAGATGGGTAGTATGCTCTCTCGATACACTCATCCGGGTCGTAGTTATTGTCATACATAAAGACGACATTTTTATCTAGTTTGTTTACATGCTCGGAGAGTGCTCTTGCGTATGCGATGATAGCCTTGTGGTGTCTGTCATACTTATGCCCTATGCCAAAAAATACGAACTTCCCAGTAAGACGAATGTTTGGAATGTCAATATAGTTTAGATTCCTATCGTAGCGTGTAAGCTGCGTGGAAGTGAGTTTATCGATATCTGCATCAAACTCTTCGATGATAGGAGTCGGCTCTATATTTTCGCGGTTATAAGTAAAGAGATAACGAATCTCGATGAGCTTCCCTTTGTAGTGCTCTTTGAGTCCTGCGTTTAGGATGTAGTCTTTGGGGGTTTCGTTCAGTGGAACGAGTTCATCATACTTGTCAAAGCCATCTTCTTGTAAAAAACGACTCATTTTAAAACCTACAGGACTTCTTTCCGGGTTATATAAAAACACAGTTCCTGCTACATGCTTACGCTTCTTTTTAAGCATATTCTCCACATCTGCTACTGTGATCTTTTCCTCTTCACTCTCGTTGATGTACATATACTGCTCTACTAAGTAGTCCATATCAAAATTTGTTGAAAATTTTCCAAATACTTGCATTTAAA
>CAZCMR010000243.1:0-1016 GCA_964499805.1 uncultured Sulfurimonas sp. | reverse complement strand
CCGACCCCCGGCTTATGAGACCAGTGCTCTAACCAGCTGAGCTACCCTGACATCGCTTAAGAGGGTGGAATTATACATAAGTTCTTCTTAGAGTTTTATAAAAGTTAAAATATTTTTATTATATTATTTATATAGATGTTTCTCAATGTTTTTTTGATCAAATCCACATATCCATTTACTGCCGACTAAAATCACAGGTACACCACGGCATCCATGCTTTTGACAATCCTCTGCTGCTTTTACATCTTTTGTTATATCTATAGCTTTAAACTTAATTCCTTTTGTTTTAAAATAGTTTTTGGCAACACTACACCACTTACAGGTTGGAGAGGTAAAGAGTACTACTTTTTTCTGTTTTTCCTGCATTTTTGCTCCTTCATCTAATTGTTGTAAAATTTTAATCCATATACCCTTTAAGATAAATTAAGTTACTCGAAATGATTTAATAAACTTTAGCTGTAGAGACTAAAGGTATTGACAAAGTTACTCTTTTTGTGTAAAATCCTCACTGTAATTTTATACACTACTGATAATTAGGAGGATATTTATAATGAATTTTAAACCACTAGGAGACAGAGTTCTCGTAAAGACTGTCGAAGAGGCAAATACAACAGCAAGTGGAATCATCATTCCTGATAATGCAAAAGAGAAACCAAACCGTGCTGAAGTAATTGCAGTGGGGAGTGATGTTGAAGATGTAAAAGTTGGGGACACAGTGGTATATGGCAAATATTCCGGAACTGAATTGGTTCTAGAAGGAAGTGAATATATAGTATTAGAACTTTCAGATGTTCTTGGTGTTATTTCATAATTTTTTAACAAATATAAGATATATATAAGGAGAGATAAAAGATGGCAAAAGAGATAATTTTTTCAGATAATGCTAGAAATCAACTGGCACGCGGTGTTGAAAAACTCACAGATGCAGTAAAAGTGACAATGGGACCTCGTGGTCGTAATGTTTTAATTCAAAAAAGTTACGGTGCACCGATCATCACAAAAGATGGTGTTTCTGT
>CAZCMR010000242.1:0-1018 GCA_964499805.1 uncultured Sulfurimonas sp. | reverse complement strand
TCTTAATAATTTTTTTGAAAGAATAGAAGAAAAAGGTATAGAAGATTTTGCGAAACATTTCTCAAGAAATGTAAATGAAGCTTTGTTTGAAAAAGAATATTTTCAATTGCTAAATGCTGCAGCTGCATTTAAAGACATTGAATCTTTAGACAGATTATTTAATAAAAACTCTCTTTTTAATGACGAAATGCTGCAAGATAAAGTTGATTTATATTCTAAAGCTCTGGATATAAAAGAAAAAAAAATTTTAAACAAAATTTTCGAAAAACACGCTACTTTAAACAATTTAGACGAAAAAGAAATTGAAGATTTTAAAAATTTAGGATCTTTTGAAAAAGAATTTATAGTAGAAAATTTAGTTGAAAAAAGAGAATTTTTAACAAAAGAAGAAACACTAAATTTAGAAAAACTAGACGCTAAAATAGAATTAATTGCAGAAAAACTTGAAGAAAAAGGCTTTGATTTAGAAAAGATTTTAGATTTTCAAGCTGAAGCTCAAGTCAAATTAATTGATAATTTTTTCGAACTTGAAGAAAAAAGAGAAATTGATTATTTATTAGAAAAAAATAATTTAGACAAAGCTTTTCAAACAATTCAAAATTCCCGTTTTTTGGATGATTTTGAAAAAGAAATCTTTACTGGAAAAATCTTTGAAAAATTTGAAGAACCGGAAGTTTTAAACCAAATAGCACAAAAAGTTGAAGAAAAAATGGAAATGGAAGAAAAAATTGCTGCTCTTGATGAAGAAGAAAAATTTTTTGAAAATTTAGAAGAAAAAATTGAAAAAATAGAAAATGAAGAAGAATTTGATGAAGAAAAAATTGCTGAAATTGAAGGCAAACTTGAAAAAATGGAAGAAAATGAAAAAGAAATTGAAATTGAAAAAGAAGTTGAAAATGAAAGATAAAAAATTAAATTCTGAATATATTGCAAAATAAATAATTTTTTTAAATTTTTAAAAAATTAAAATAAAGGATAAAAAATGAAAAATAAAAGAATCAGTATATTTGATTTGTTT
>CAZCMR010000241.1:0-1039 GCA_964499805.1 uncultured Sulfurimonas sp. | reverse complement strand
CTTCTACTAAAGTTGTTAGTACCTCTAGTTCATCCATTTGAGGTGTGTTTGGTTTAGCATCCATTAAACTTTCTATTTTGTTTAATGTAGCTATGTAATCTTCTTCAGATTTAATAGGTTTAATATTCATTTATAGCTCCTCTATATTTATTTTGTCATACTGTTTATGTGTTCCGATAAACTTTATAAAGACTATCTTTGCATAATAGTTTATAGTAACTATCAATCGGTATTTATTTCCTGCGATATTAAAAACAACCTTTGTATCTCCAATGATACTAGCACTTCTATACATCTCTTTAATCTCATTTGGAGTATTCCAATCAAGTTTTAGAACCTCTTTATGCCAAGATTCTAAAGCACTTTTACTATCTGAGTATTTTGGTTGTTCATAAAAATCTTTAAGTGTTTTTTTGGATATTATTCTCATAAAGGTATTATACAGTAAGTTCCCATTATTAGAACTTAAATATTTGGAGGGATGCTAACGACTGTCGTGAGCAATAATTTTCCCGCAAGGGTAAATTATTGGTCTCTTCGGAGACTGTGAAAAAACACTGTCTCCTTTTTCAACAATTTCTAAAAACACTAAATTTTCAAGAATATTTCTTTAAAAATTGTACCATAAAAATATGTTGTAAAAGATTGGGCATATAAAGTCTAAAACTGACAATATGAAGAGCTATTTCTTCTCTTATTTGGGTAAGATTACCATCTTTTAGAGCGACTATCAGTTTTTTAAAGAGAACTATCCCTATAAGATTTAATAACCTTTTGAAATTATAGGTAAACATGATAAGGGCATTTTCACCTTGCACCTTCTTTTTACTTCTAACCAAGAAGTGATCCCAGCCAAGGTTCCGTTTAATTGTTCCAAATGGATGTTCAACTATTGAACCTCTTTTCTTCATAAGGGCTTTTGCTTCGGGTGTTTTTAAGTTTTTATAGTATTTATCTAAAAGTTCTTGTTCTTCCCATCTTTGTATCTGTTTGTAACGGGTTGTTTTACCTAAGCATTTGTTTTTTATGGGACAAGCTG
>CAZCMR010000240.1:0-1054 GCA_964499805.1 uncultured Sulfurimonas sp. | reverse complement strand
TTTAAAACTTTGTCTTCTTCTTGAACTTTTAGTTTTTGGATAAGCTCATTTACAAGTTCTTCTTTAGAGATTAAATCTAAGTTTAAAGAAGTTGTTTTTTTCATTTTTTGAATAAAGCTGAGATAGTCAATTTGTGGCTCATTATCTCTTATAATTTGGAGTAGAGCATAATAAGATTCTTCAATTTTAGAGAAGTTGTCTTGTGATATATCAGTAACAAGAGGTATAAACTGGTGCAGATTTCGTGAGATATAAAGCTTTATGTCATTTTCTAAAATAGTTTTTTCTGCCTTGATAAGCATTTCATAAAATATGACTAATTGGTCAGGTCTTATTTCTAATAATTGTTCTTTTGTTATCTCACTTCTTTTTAATATTCTTGTACCTATCTCTACTGTTTTTTGAGTGTCTTCTAAGTAGTCGTACTGAGTAACAACAATCTTATACTCTTTTGCTAAAGCTTGAATAGAGTAACCTTGCTGAATACCATTTTCATTTATATACTCTAACTCTTTGACTCTTTTAACCTCTAGGCTAGAGTTTTCAACGATAGCATGTTCGTAATAGTCATAGCATAAGTTATTTATGTACTCAATAATATCTATCATTTCGACTTTGCCTTTATGCTTTAAAAATATATTTATTCTATCGTTAAGATATGCCGATAGTTTAGCCAACTCTTCATGATTGTTCAATAAAATATGATAATATTTCTTCGTAACTGGTTTGAGTGCTTTTTTAATCTCTACCTTTTTTTTACCACTCACTAAGTGTTTATGTGAGATTCTTTTTCTAAAATATAAAGAGCCTCGTACCCAATCGCAATTTTTAACAGTTACTTTCATTCTATTTCCTTGATATTAGAAATAGAATTAAATTTGAAAAAGCGAGTAAATGATATGCACTCATTTACTATATATGATAATAGACATGGAATTAAAAAACAAATGGGCTTAGAAGCTCGTAATATAGGGGTGAAATAATATGACTAATAGACTATTGTTGTAGGTCTATTAGTGCCATTTATATTCTTTCTAATTCTTGTTCAAGTTTA
>CAZCMR010000239.1:0-1066 GCA_964499805.1 uncultured Sulfurimonas sp. | reverse complement strand
CAGTCTCTGTTTCATGGAAACGGCGAGCACGAGCTTCTGTAACGATTAAGTTACGATCCACTTGCTTTTTGAAACGTCTGTAAGCTGCATCAAAATTATCATCAGAGCGTAGTACGATACCAGGCATATCACATCACCCACTTTCTGTTTAAATTTTAGAAGTGAAAGTATATCCTAAATATCACTATTTAGCAAATGGCACAGTTTTTAGAAGTGGTATCTCCCTTTTAAAAGTGTTTTGTAGTTGTTGAGCGATACATTTCCTGCACCGAAATCTGAACCTGTCTTTTTCAGAGTAGTACACGATACTGATCTGTTGTTTAATATTATTTGAACTCAACTCTAAAAGTGAAGTTGTTTGTATGTAACTAGGTTACATAAGAGAGATGGAAGCACTGTTGAGTTTTAATATGCCATCATTTTCAAAGCTTTTGAGTATTTTATAGATAACTTCGCGGCTGATTCCAAGCTCATTTGCAATGGTTTCATGAGTAGTTTTTATCTCTTTGTCCCTTTGTGAGTAGAGCCACTCCATGACTCTTTGGTCTAAATTTTTAAATTTGATGTCATTTATGAGTGTAGCAAGATCACCCATGCGAAGTGTATAGATAGAGAAGAGAAAACTCTGGTAGGCATCACTGTGACGGGAGAGCTCTTTGACACTGTACATATCAAGAATATAGCCCTCAATATCACTGAGCGTCTCCGCTGTTGCGATTGCTTCTGTTTGAGAGAGGGTGGAAGCTGTGTTTACAATACACTGTTCCCCTGGAGTGAGGTGGTAGAGAGTGATTTCATCAGTATTTGGAGATTGTAGATAGAGACGTATTTCACCAGATGTTAAAAAGAGGATGGAATCACATATGTCACCCTGAAAAAAGAGAATACTTCCCTTTGGAACGCTTACGGGTTTGAGATGTGTTTTTAGGAAGTCACGGGCATTTGTATCAAGTTCATCATAAAATGAAAATTCTTTGAGGTGCATATGGTCGCCTTTATACTCTTTTTACAAAATTTTACTATAAAAAAATAGTTTTTGACTGAGGTCTAAATTTTTAATAGTATG
>CAZCMR010000238.1:0-1073 GCA_964499805.1 uncultured Sulfurimonas sp. | reverse complement strand
TTTAGTGGGACAAAAGAGTTTATTGGGGTGAGTTTAGAAGTTACAGAGGAGATAAAAATTATTATCGCCTTTTATGCATGTCTACTCCTTTTGCATAAAACAGAGAGTAACTGTTATGAGAGTGTTAAAACAATTATTGTCTATCCAAATGCAGTTGCCTTAGATAATATTCAAGCCGCTAATGGTATTTATAAAAAAGAGCAATTTCTTATTGATGGTCAAGCAACTACAGATACTGTTGTTATTATCTGGCATGATGCTAAAAAAGAGGCATACCATCTAAGGCATAACAATGTTGTCATTCATGAGTTCGCTCATGAGATAGATTTTATGGATGGTGTGGCTGATGGCATTCCACCACTTGAGAGGTCAAAATATGATGCTTGGACAGAAGTGTTTTATAGTGATTATAAAAAACTTAATGCAGTAGTATTAAAAAATAGAGATTGGGGTAAGTATAAACTTCTTGGCTCATATGCTGCGAGTAATGAAGCAGAATTTTTTGCTGTTGTAACAGAGCGTTTTTATGAATCTCCACAGAGTCTTAAAAAACATTTTCCAGAACTTTACAGTGAACTTAAAGATTTTTTTGAGATGGATACTGCTAAACTTATAAAAGGATAAAAAAATGATAACTATTAAATCGTACGGTGCGACAGAAGAAGTAACGGGATCGTGTCATATACTTACTATAGATGATAAAAATATCATGATAGATTGTGGTATGTTTCAGGGTGAAGAGGAGCTTAAAAATGAGCAGAAGTTTGAATTTAATCCTGTAGATATTGACTATATACTTATAACTCATGCCCATTTAGACCATGTTGGGAGGATTCCAAAACTTGTAAAAGAGGGTTTTAGTGGAAAGGTATATGCCACAAAAGCGACAATGGAACTCGCCTATATAATCCTTATGGATAGTGCGAAGATTATGAATGAAGATTTTAACACTAAACGCAGAAAAGCAGTCCGTAAAGCAAAAGAGAAAAAAGTTAAGACACCTATGTACGGACCACTTGATGTTGAGAAGACTTTTAACCAAATAGAGTGGATAAATCCTCTTTACGATAACT
>CAZCMR010000237.1:0-1107 GCA_964499805.1 uncultured Sulfurimonas sp. | reverse complement strand
AGATAGAGAGTTGCGTGAGATATATAAGCAATTCACCGCAATTGCTCTGAGTAGCATAAACGAGGATATGCTCGCTTTTCAAACAGAGTGTTATATCTTGTATGAACAATGGATGAAAACAATCATTCAGGAGGGTATAAAAAACAAAGAGTTAAAACCTGAAGTTGAAGAGCTTATTATGGGAATTTTTGCTTTTGCTCAGGGGGCATTTATAATGAGTGTGACAACAAATGCCATAAAAAATTTACAAAAAAAAATAGATACTCAGATAGATATGCTATTTGATTTAATGGAGGAGAGATGATGAAAAAACTACTACTGCTTGGTATCGTACCGGTACTTTTAATGGGTGATGATTTACGATCACTGTTAGACTTTGCAAAACAAAACAACAACCTTGTCAATGCTTCTAAAATCTCAGCTCACGCAAAAGAAAAAGAGCTTGAGAGCGCAAAAAGCAACTACTTTCCTACTGTGGATGTAAGTGGTTTTTATAAAAGAGATGATGATGCAAGTCCATTTCAGCCGGGAACTGTATATGGCGCAAATGCCAAAGTTGCTTTTGATGTGTATGATGGTGGAAAAAAGTCCTATACAAAAAAACAAAAGGCAAATGAACATAAGTCAGCGTTATACTCTTATAAAGATACACAAAAATCCATTTTACTCACAATTGCGCAAGATTATTTCAATTTAAAAAGTCTTAAATCTTCTCTTAAAGCAAGAGTGGAGGCATCAGAGGCTGTAAAAGCACAACTTGAGAGAGTCAAACACTTTTATGAAGCCCAGCTTGCGACAAGCGATGATGTTGATAGACTTCAATCTGCATATGACAGTAATATTTATGCAATTGAATCTCTAAAATTTCAAATCAAAGCACTTAAAAAAGGTTTAGAGATAAAAGTAGGTAAAAGAATAGCTTCCCTAGAAGATTCTACATTCAAAAAGAGAGTGCAACAAAGTCAGGAGGAGCTTGATAGCATCCAAGCGCTGAAATACAGCAAAACTGCTCTTTTAAATGTAAGTGAAACAATTGATAGTTACTACTACCCAACTATACATATAGAAGATACCTACTCGCTCTATGAATACCAAGATGAACCTAGT
>CAZCMR010000236.1:0-1109 GCA_964499805.1 uncultured Sulfurimonas sp. | reverse complement strand
TTGATTATGTTCAAGGGTATCTCTTTAAAGAAGAGTTCATTACTGTATGGAAAAACAAATAATAAAGGAAAAAAATGTTAAGTGAAAAAATGTTAAAAAAATTAAACAATCAGGTGATGTTGGAGTTTTATTCATCTAATCTATATCTTCAAATGAGTGCATGGTGTGACCACAAAGGTCTTAATGGTTCAGCAAGATTTTTAAGAGCTCACGCAGCAGAAGAAAAAGAACATATGCAAAAGATTTTTGATTATATTCAGGATACTGGAGCTTTAGCTATTATTGATACTATTGAAAAACCTGAGTCAGAGTTTAAAAATCTTAAAGAGATATTTACAAAAACATATAAACATGAAAAAATGATTACTAAAAAAATCAACGATCTTGTAGATGTAGCGCTAAATGAAAAAGATTATTCAACATTTAACTTTCTTCAGTGGTATGTATCAGAACAGCACGAAGAGGAAAAACTTTTTAAATCTATCCTTGACAAAATAGATATTATCGGTTTAGAAGGTCGTGGATTATTTATGGTTGATAGAGAGATTGGAAATATTCAGGCAGAATAAGCCTAATATTGCATCAATCAACAAATTTTATTTTTGATATATATCAATATTATTAAAGTATTAACTTGTTATTATACTGATAATTATTATCATAACAAGGATTAAACTTGAAATTCTTTCTAAAAATACTCAAAGATTTCCCCGCATATCTATGGAGTGGATGGGGTGCTGTTGCCTCCATCTTGCTTTTTATAGCCCTGTGGGATGTTGGCAATCAGACCTATGGCAACTTGGTTTTACCATCTCCACTTGAAACTTTTCAAACATTATATGTAATGCTTCATGATGAATCAGTATGGAATGAGATAAATATCACACTCTATCGTGCCTCTGTTGGTTTTGGGCTTTCACTTGTGTTTGGTTCTATTTTGGGACTTATTGCCGGTTTTTTTGCTACTGCTTCGATGATGAGTCGCCCTATCGTTACCATACTTGTGGGTATGCCACCAATCGCATGGATAGTTTTAGCGATGATATGGTTTGGCATGGGAGATGAAACGGTAATCTTTACCATCATAGTAGCATCATTTCCCATCATTT
>CAZCMR010000235.1:0-1128 GCA_964499805.1 uncultured Sulfurimonas sp. | reverse complement strand
TTTACTACTTTCAACATAGACTTAGTTTCGATATTGATCTTTTCTTAATAGACCAGCAGTATCTATCATACTTTAGTCCAAAGCATTGGATAGAAGATACTGGTAATTTTGATGATAGGCATTACATAGATGCTCATAATCATATAGGTGTTGTCTCTGCTAATAACATTAAAGTAGATATTTTAGTTGATTCAAGTTCTTCTAGCCTACTCATAGACTCTTCAAAAAAAATATTTAGTTTTAATATTAGAGTTGAATCTATTGAAGATATTTTAGCAAAGAAAATTGTTTTCAGAAAAAAAGACAATAAGGCTAGAGATATTTTTGATATAGCCGTAGCAATCAGTAAAGATGATACTGTCATAGATAGCTTATTAAGTAATGAAAGAATTACCCAAGAAGATTTGAAAATATTTTTACAGGCACTTGAAAATATAAATATGCAAAAGTATCAAATTGACATAGAGATTGTTGAACCAATAAGTGAATATGTAACTCTTGGAAATGAAGCTCCAGCATTTATTATTAAGCACCTCAAAAGTCGAGTAAAATAAATCTAATTTTCATCCCCTAAAACGGTCACTAAACTTCGCTTAATTTCCTAATATACAAGAAAACAATTTAAAAACAACCCTTTATTGCCTACAGTTTCCGGCAATTGTAGGAAAATAAGAGTGTTCATAATAGACTCGTATTTTCACCTGTTCTCTCCTATTTTAGGGGCTTTGCGGTAGTCAAGATTGTTGACTGTGCCCAAACTGTGCCCTTTTTCTAAAAATGCAGCACGCTTTTGACGCTTGCTTTTATCTTTAGATAGTTCATATGCTCTTGCATATGTCTTTAATGTGATGTCAGAACTTTTGTGTCCTAACATGCGACTGACCCACAAAATGTCTTCACCTTGTGTAATCATCATTGTTGCGAATGAATGTCTTAGCTGATAGAGATAACGTTTGTCTCCCTCTTCAAGTAACTTCTTAAACTGTACAGCAATAATGTCATGACTGTAAAATGGTTTCCTAGAGCTGTTTAAAAACACATCTCCTTTGAAGTCACCACCTGTTAATTAAGTCACATTTTACAATTCCCATGCATGACTTACTAGATTTGGAAGAGTTCCAAAATCTT
>CAZCMR010000234.1:0-1141 GCA_964499805.1 uncultured Sulfurimonas sp. | reverse complement strand
AAATCAGGCGGTATCGCATCTAACATCGGTGTGCACTTCTATGATATGCTCTGCTGGATCTTTGGTGATGTGGAGGAAAACATTGTCCATGTAAAGACAGCCGATACAAACGCAGGATACTTCAAACTCAAAAATGCAACTGTAAGATGGTTTTTATCTGTAAACTATGACTATATCCCCCAAGAGATTAGAGAGAGTGGAATGAGAACATACCGCTCTATCACAGTTGATGGTGATGAGATAGAGTTCAGCGGTGGTTTTACAGATCTGCATACTAAAAGTTATGAGCATATTTTAAATGGTGGTGGATTTGGACTTGATGAAGCGTATGGCTCTATCAGAACTGTATCTACCATAAGAGCGCTCCCTGCTATTGGATTAGAGGGTGATTATCACGCTTTTTGTAAAAAGGTAATTAAATAACAATGTCTGCATTTTTTGCTCATGAAACAAGTATAGTTGATGAAAATGTCACTATCGGTGATAATACAAAAATATGGCACTTCTCACACATTCTCTCAGGTAGTAAAATAGGAGAGCGATGCTCTTTTGGACAAAACTGCGTAGTAGGTCCAAATGTAACAATAGGCAGTGGCGTAAAAGTACAGAACAACATCTCTGTATATGAGGGTGTGGAAGTAGAAGATGATGTCTTTTTAGGGCCCTCTATGGTCTTTACAAATGTCATTAACCCAAGAGCCTTTATAGTAAGACGTGATGAGTTTAAAAAGACACTGCTCAAACGTGGATGTTCTATCGGTGCAAACGCAACGGTGGTATGTGGTGTAACCATAGGTGAGTATGCACTTATCGGAAGCGGTGCGGTCATAAACAGAGATGTAAAACCTTATGCCCTTATGGTAGGTGTACCTGCAAAGCAGATAGGCTGGGTAGGCATAAGTGGTAATACTCTAGAGTTCACAGAGAACAAATCAGAAGATGAGTTTGCTTTTTATGAACTGGTAGATGAAGATTTAAAGGTAACAAAAAAATAATGAAGATAGATTTCGCAAATTTACAATACCAGTACCAACTCTATAAAACAGAGATAGATGCAGCAATGCAAGAGGTACTTGACAAGTCAAACTATATCATGGGTGATGCAGTACGAGAGCTTGAAGAAGCACTTCAAGAGTTCACA
>CAZCMR010000233.1:0-1164 GCA_964499805.1 uncultured Sulfurimonas sp. | reverse complement strand
ACAAGGACCTAATCACAGGGACAGAAATAACGTAGTAGAATCAATCATAAAAGATCCCCAATTCTAAAAATAAGTGCAATTTTTTTGAAGTAAGTTGAAAGAGAGGATTAACCGATAATCTGCTAATCTATTTCGACCAAAAAATAAAGAAGTAGCATGAAATATAAGCAGTTAACCCTAGAGAAAAGATACCATATCTCAGCTTTAATTAAAGTAGGTTTGAATCAAAAAGAGATAGCCTTAGAGATTGGAGTGCATCCATCCACAATCAGTAGAGAGTTCAGAAGAAATAATGATAAACTTAGAGGTTATAGTGCTGAAATAGCACAGATAATTTCTGCTAAAAAGCATAAAGAAAAGTCTAAAAGATTTTCACTCACTAAACCCATAGAAAAATATATCAGAGCCAAGCTAAAGCAAGATTGGTCACCAGAGCAGATAGCTGGTAGAATGAAACTTGATACTGGTATATCAGTTGTACATGAAACAATCTATCGATATATATACACTAACAAAAAGAATGGTGGTAAACTCTATACATATCTCCGACATAGAAATAAGAAATATCATCACAGAAGTAATGAGTATCGTTCAAGAGGTACTATCATAGACCGCGTAATGATAGGTAAAAGACCTAAAATAGTAGAGAAGAAGTCTCGTATTGGTGATTGGGAAATTGATACAGTTGTAGGTAAAGATCATAAAGGGTTTTTAGTTACTGTTGTTGATAGAAAATCCAAATTTACTCTAATCAAGAATGTAGTTTCTAAGCATGCTGAAGTTGTTATGCAAGCTCTAATTGAGATGATTACTCCACTTAAAAATATCACCCATACAATTACGAGTGATAATGGAAAAGAGTTTGCATATCATAAGCAAGTGTCAGCTGCACTAGATACAGATTTTTACTTCGCTAATCCATATCACTCTTGGGAAAGAGGCTTAAACGAACATACTAACGGTTTAATTAGGCAATATTTACCAAAAAAATCAGAATTTTTACATATATCAAAGGAAGAGGTTATTATGATTCAGAACAGACTTAACCATAGACCTAGAAAAGTACTCAAATACAAAACTCCATATGAAGTATTTTTTAGTGAAATGAGTAGAAGGTTAGCTAGTTAGATTAGGTGGAAATTGCACTTATTTTTAGAATTGGCG
>CAZCMR010000232.1:0-1177 GCA_964499805.1 uncultured Sulfurimonas sp. | reverse complement strand
CTGTAAACATCAAAGAAGAGAAAAAAGCTCAAACTTCAGCACAACTTGTTGCTGAAAATGTAGCTACTCAACTTGAGCGTCGTGTTGCTTTCCGTCGTGCTATGAAGAAAGTTATGCAAGGTGCACAACGTTCTGGTGCTAAAGGAATTAAAGTAGCAGTTGCTGGTCGTCTTGGTGGAGCTGAAATGGCTCGTACTGAGTGGTATTTAGAAGGTCGTGTGCCTCTTCATACTCTTCGTGCTAAGATTGATTATGGTTTCGCAGAAGCTCACACTACATATGGTATCATCGGTGTTAAAGTATGGATCTTCAAAGGTGAAGTACTTACTAAAGGTGTTCCAGTAGAAGTAGCTGAAGAGAAAAAAGAGCGTCGTCCAAAACGTGCTCCACGTCAAAATAGTGAAAAGGCTGAATAATTATGTTAATGCCAAAAAGAACAAAATATCGTAAAGTAATGAAGGGACGTAACCGTGGTTACGCTCGTTCAGGTTACTCATTAGCTTTCGGTGACATCGCATTTAAAGCAGTTGAAGCTGGTCGTATTAACTCTCGTCAGATTGAAGCGGCTCGTATCTCTGCAACTCGTCATATTAAACGTCAAGGTAAGATTTGGATTCGTGTATTCCCAGCTAAGCCATTAACTGCTAAACCTCTTGAAACTCGTATGGGTAAAGGTAAGGGAGCTGTTGATCAATGGGTTATGAATATTAAGCCAGGTCGTATCATATTTGAAATGGCTGGTATACCTGATACTATCGCTCGTGAAGCATTAACTCTTGCTATGCACAAGCTTCCATTTAAATGTAAAATTATCACTGCGGAGATGAACAATGAAATATTCTGATTTAGCAGATAAAACAACAGCAGAGCTAAACGCTATGCTTAAAGAAAAAAAGACTGAATTGTTTACTCTTAAGATTAAACAAAAAATGATGCAACTTCAAAATACTAGCGAACTTCGTGTAGCTAAAAAAGATATTGCTAAGATAAATACTGCACTTAGTGCAGTAGCAAACTAGGAGCTCTTTTATGACACACAAACGTGAAATTCAAGGTAAAGTAGTAACTATCGCTGGTGAAAAGACTGTATCTATCGTTGTAGAACGTCGTGTAATGCACCCTCGTTACCACAAAGTTGTAAAACGTTTCAAAAAGTACTTAGTACATGATGAAAGCA
>CAZCMR010000231.1:0-1217 GCA_964499805.1 uncultured Sulfurimonas sp. | reverse complement strand
GGATGCATAGTTATATATCTCTGTATTACTTTCTTTTGATGAAAGTGACACATTTGTATTGGATAATCTTTGAAAGCCTTGTATAAGCCTCTTTTCCCATCAATAATGATGGCTTTTACTTCATAGCCTATGTCTAAAAGCCTTTGCAGTAATTGCTTATAATCTTTTGTAAGTTCACTTTGTACATGTTTCCAAATGAGAACTTCCTTGGATAGAATATCTTTGAAAACGAGTGTACCAAGTTTATCTTTTTTCTTTCCATAAAATGTAGCATCACAAACTATAACTACAGCCCTTGGATTGTGTATTTTCTCAATAGGTTCATATTCAAATATTTGCTTTCTTACCCATGGAATACTACGATGATAATCTTCAGCTAGATGCATTAAAATTTGTCTTCGGTAAACATACTTTTTAAAGATGATTTCTTGTAAGTTCTTAGGTCTTCTTTTGGACTGAAACTTCTTGTTGCAATCATTACATTTATATCTTTGAATACCTCGTCTTATACCTATCTTTTTCGTGTTGTTTTTTAGACAACTTGGACATATTTTTGCAGTTTTTTACAGCCATTTATAAATAAACCTTTGTTTACTACCAATATAGCATACTTTCAAGCACTTTTTAGACCCCCGTATTTTTCATTAAGCCGCTTTTGTTTACATAATAGTTTCTCTTGTTATGTTTATAATATATCCTAGAATGAATGGTATGTTAAAAGAGATTCTTTTTTTTAGTATGTTAGCCATTGTAGTAACATCATCCGTTCAAAATGCAGGAGTATTAGTAGTTTTTTCTTTACTAATTGCACCAGCATATTTTGCAATAGTTCAAAAAAAAGTACCCCCTTTACTTTTTGCATGGACTAGTGGTTCTTTAAGTGTCGCCCTTGCAATGCTACTTTCATATGTGTATGATTTACCAACAGGATACACTATTATCTTTGTTTTAGTTAGTTTTACATTAGTGGGTGTTTGGTTTATGGGTAAAAAATCAACTTAAATGAGTATACTTATGTAATGAGGTGATTAATTATGAAAGATAAAAAAGTTAAAATTTGGAAAAAAGTAGAGACTATACGTTATGAAGAGGAATTAAAAAAGCTTCAAGTTGAACTTTTAAAGTTTCAAAATCATGTTAAAGATAAAGGTCTTAAGATTCTTATGATTTTTGAAGGTCGTGATGCAGCTGGTAAGGGTGGAACTATAAAAAGAATC
>CAZCMR010000230.1:0-1234 GCA_964499805.1 uncultured Sulfurimonas sp. | reverse complement strand
AGCACTCAAGATACTCAGCTAATATTAATTTATGAGAAACAAGACTACTAACAAATCATTGGAAGAAAAACGAGGCTACAGTCGCGATTATTCGAGCTTTTAAGTGTCGCGTAAAGAAAACTGAAAGACCGAATAATCAAGTCGTTAAATCGCCCCGTCCTTCAATTCAGTCGTTGCCTCGGACGCTTCGCTTACCGAGGCAACGGGGGCGCGGGCTGAACACCCGCTTGTCACCCGCGCCACCGTTAGGTTACAAATCTCAAACTAACTGAGCTATTTATGAAAATTAAATACGGAGTTATAAATGAGAAAAAAGTTATTAATTGCATTACCACTGGCTAGTGTTATGATGTTTAGTGGGTGTGCTACATTGTTTGGTGGTGGTAGTTCACAAAAAAGAAAAAATATGCAAGCACTTTCAAAACTGATGGTGGAGTAGGCATAGATTTTTATTTTTTAAAGATATAAATATTTTTGATATCTTGAATGGTGGTATAGGTTACAATACATTTGACCATTTTCATTTCTTATTTTAATCCACAATTAGGCATGACAATTTATGAAATATTTAATATGAAAAGTATGTTTTATTATCAACCATATTTTGTAAATAGAGAATATATTTATAACAAATTTGTATTTCAGCATAATGTTTTTATAGACAATAATTTTACATTTTATTTCAATTTAGAAAAGGTACAAAGTAATCAAAATTTTACAAATTATGAATTTGGGATGAAATATATTTTTTAGGTATAATATGCCATAAAATAAAAAGGGGTTTGAAATGAGATTTTTAATTATTTTATTGTTAGGTGTGTCGCTCGCTTTTGCAACAGTTAATATAAATAGTGCCAATGTAAAAGAGTTTACAACACTCAAAGGTGTAGGCACTAAAAAAGCAGAAGCTATTGTAAACTTTAGAAATACTATAAAATGCTTTAAAAGTATAGATGAACTTACAAAAGTAAAAGGTATAGGTAAAGTAACAATTTCTAAAAATAAAGATAACTTAGAACTTGGTACATGTAAAAAATAGTAAAAGGAAGATTAAAAATGCAAATAGCAGTAAATTTTCAAAATGAAACAATAGCACAAAAAGTTTTATGGATACTAGAACACTTTAAAAATGATGGTGTGGAAGTCATTAAACTTGATAATACAGATGGTGAAATAATCAATAATTTCAAAAATGGACTAAATGAAATAAGCCTCATAAAACAAGGAAAAATAA
>CAZCMR010000229.1:0-1256 GCA_964499805.1 uncultured Sulfurimonas sp. | reverse complement strand
ATATACCATACTTTCAAGCACTTTTTAGACCCCCGTATTTTTCATTAAGCCTCATCTGTGTATTCTAAAATGTATTCTTTTGCACTGATTTTGTGTTTTGTAACAAATAGATCAATCGTTGCATCAGCTATGCTGCTAATATCATTCCATCGCAGCGTAAGAGCAGTGCTATATTCGATAAGCTTATTTTTATCCCACTTGTTTATTTGTAGTACACTATGATCAGAGTACTGCCATAAAAATTTATAAAAATTCACTATAGTTTCTTTATGTTTTTGAATTGTGCGATATGTAATTTCGGGTTCTGCTATTAGCTCATTTTTCTTTGTATCAAAATTAATAATATACAGTATATATGCTTTAACATCTTCATCTGAAGCATTCCAGTATTCAACATCCCTCTCTAATAAAAAATTAAAATATTTTACTAATATATATCCTATCCCTTTGCCATAGTTTAAAGAATTTTTTGATTTATTACTGACATAAAGACTAGAATAAAAATCAGGAATATTTGGCTTGCAAATGTGATAAAATTCATCCACTCTACCATTTTTATATACTTTTTTTCCTTTTTTTAGTTTATACATATTTTTTCCTAAGATCGTTTATCTAGAAAAGCATGATACTACATAAGTTGATGTACACCTTAAAATTTGTTTACATTCACTTTTACTTCATCTAAAACTATTAAATTTTTAATACCTTGGATATCTTCTTTACCTTAACTACCATACTTTATTTGTTACTCTTCTACCTTCTAGTGTTCTTTCGCTGGTCATTTCTCTTTATAATATTCCCTGTATCATAGACAGAGCACAAGATGAAGGATATACTCTTTATAATAATTTTTTTAATACTTCCGTATATACAAAGATTTAGGCTTTACTATCAAGCATATAATATTACATTGTTTTATTAATCACAATCGCTATATAGTTTCAAATAAAATTCATTTAATAGCTTTGGTGAATTTTTTTATTATTATCTTTAAAACTATTCCCTATCATCCTCTAGTTGTTCTTTAAACTGTGAAAGTAAAAAATCTACACTCTCAAGTATATCATGATCTATTTCCTCTTTATCTGTTTCAATAAAGTCATTTGAGTCATATGTCAAAGCGAAAGTTCTACTCTTGTCTTTTCTAAATGTTTGTACTTCTTCACCTAAGGCTAACTTGACATAAACATAACTATTCTCATCATTTTCAATTGATTTGAGAGCTAACATTAGTGTCGGACTATCTTGTTGTTTCG
>CAZCMR010000228.1:0-1268 GCA_964499805.1 uncultured Sulfurimonas sp. | reverse complement strand
TTTATTAAAGATAATGAACAATTCAAAGATTATAAAATAAAAAAATATGAAAGGACTAATAACTAAAAATGCCTGGTATTACTAAAAGAAAATATGTTGGAGAAATGATGAGGTTTGCTAAATCATTAAAAGGTCCTTTAAATAAAATATATGAAGTTCTTCCTTGTGAATATGATGGCGAAATATTATTTAAGTATTTTAAAATTTTATATCCACATTTATGGAAAGATATAAAAGAAAGGTATCAACTTTATCAAAATAAAGATAAGTTTTTAGTTAAAAACAAAAAGAAAAGAAGATATAAGCCGTTACCTCCCAAAAAATATTTTTTTGGCTTACCAAAAGTTAAACATATTTTGTCTGATAGACAAAAATTAAAGCATAAAAATAATTGTCAAAATGAAGTCCAAAAACAAAAATTTTTAAAATTAAAACAAATACGAGATAATAAAAGAAAAATAAGAGAAGAAAAAATAAAAAAATATAAAGAAACTCTCCAAGAAATTGAACCTATGTTTATCGATATTCTTATTAATTTTTATCATAAAAAAGGAAATAGTGTTCATGAAAAAATGGAAATAGTAAAAGAAATGCAAAAATATGATAGCAAAAAAGTGATAGAATTTTTTTATAAGCTTAATGATAGTGAAAGAAATAACCAAATAAGAAAAATAGCTTTTAAGCATTTACAAAAACTCGGGTATTATGTGAAATTAAGAAAAAATTTTAAAGGTAAGAAAAAAAGTTATATGCTTGAAAAAACCAAGTTTCAAGTTACACCAAAAGAATTATTTGAAAAAATATACAACAAAGAAACAATACAGCATTTAAAAAAATATGATTTTTTTATCTCTCATAATTATTTAGATTATGAGTTAATAATTGAACTCAAAAATAAGTTAAATAAAAAAGGATATAGACTTTATATTGATTGGAGCAGTGATAATGATTTTTTAAAAAGAAATTTATCAGAAGAATATAAAAAATTTGTGATTTATGTCTTACAAAAAAGAATAGAACAATCTAAGAAAGTCCTTTTTGTTTTTACTAACAATTCAAAAAATAAATCATGGTGGATTGAACAAGAGCTTAATTATGCTAAAATAGGTAAAGAAATTTTATGTGTAAATTATTTAAATGAATTATGTGGATTTAAAGAATATAAGGAACTAAAATGAAACTAAACATATACTACTCAAAAAAATTAGAAAACAAACAAAAATACGAAAAATTTTTCATAAATAATTATCTCTTTAAAGATAAAAGCA
>CAZCMR010000227.1:0-1325 GCA_964499805.1 uncultured Sulfurimonas sp. | reverse complement strand
AGTTCCTGCCTTCCAAGCAGGCTGTCGAGGGTTCGAATCCCTTCACCCGCTCCACTGAAAATCATTAAACATTCTGGAAGCTGAAGTACAATTTTTCAACCAAATTAACTTCATATATAATATTTTATATAAATATCTATATAGCTTTTATCTAATCAAAAATCTAGTATACAAAATAAAGAATTATTCAATTATTGCTTATGCATAGTTTTATCTAAATTTCGCTGACGCTCTCGTGGCTCAGGGGTAGAGCACTTCCTTGGTAAGGAAGAGGCCGGCGGTTCAAATCCGCTCGTGAGCTCCATATAAGATGAATTATGTTTAAATTAAGCAATAATTGAATGATTTTTGGGTATAATTCCATTTCAATTCACAAACTAAGTAGGAGAACACTATGGCAAAAGAAAAATTTGAACGTGGTACGAAACCCCACGTAAACATTGGGACAATCGGACACGTTGACCACGGTAAAACAACACTAACAGCTGCAATTACAGCAGTATTAGCAGTAACTAATGGTGCTGCACTTATGGACTACGATCAAATCGATAATGCTCCTGAAGAAAGAGAACGTGGTATCACGATCGCTACTTCACATGTTGAGTACGAAACTGATAAACGTCACTATGCACACGTTGACTGTCCAGGTCACGCGGATTATGTTAAGAACATGATTACTGGTGCTGCACAAATGGATGGTGCTATTCTTGTTGTTTCTGCAGCAGATGGTCCAATGCCACAAACTCGTGAGCATATCCTTCTTTCTAAACAAGTAGGTGTACCATACATCGTTGTTTTCATGAACAAAGAAGATATGGTTGATGATGAAGAACTTTTAGAATTAGTTGAAATGGAAATTCGTGAACTATTAGATATGTACGATTTCCCAGGTGATGATACTCCAATCACTGCTGGTTCAGCTCTTAAAGCTCTTGAAGAAGCAAAAACTGGTACTCTTGCTGAGTGGTCAGACAAAATTATTGCTCTTATGGCTACTGTTGATGAGTGGATTCCAGATCCAGTTCGTGAAACTGATAAAGATTTCTTAATGCCTGTTGAGGATGTTTTCTCAATCTCTGGTCGTGGTACAGTTGTTACTGGTAAAATCGATCGTGGTACTATTAAAGTTGGTGAAGAAGTAGAAATCGTAGGTATCCGTGATACTCAAAAAACTACTGTTACTGGTGTTGAAATGTTCCGTAAAGAAATGGATGAAGGTATTGCAGGAGATAACTGTGGTATTCTAGTTCGTGGTATTGGTAAAGATGACGTTCAACGTGGTCAAGTACTTTGTAAGCCAGGTTCAATTACTCCTCACACTACAT
>CAZCMR010000226.1:0-1339 GCA_964499805.1 uncultured Sulfurimonas sp. | reverse complement strand
TAAGAACACCAACAAATGGGTCAGTCATAATTTTAAATGCAAGTGCAGCAAAATTACCATCATCAGTTGAAGGAACTTCTACTTCAACCTCTTCATCATCCATAAGTGTACCCATAATCGCAGGTGCTTCAACTGGAGAAGGAAGGTAGTCAACAACAGCATCAAGAAGTGTTTGAACACCTTTATTTTTAAACGCAGTACCCGGAGTCATTGGAACGATTGCCATACCAATAGTTGCAGATTTAATAGCAGCTTTGATCTCTTCTTGTGAAATCTCTTCACCCTCTAAGAATTTTTCAGCAAAATCATCATTACCATCAACTTCAGCTAAAGTCTCAAGCATTTTTTCTCTATACTCATCAGAAATTTCTTGAAGTTCAGGGCGAATATCTTGCACATGGTAGTTAGAACCCATTGCAGCATCTTCATCCCATACAATTTCTTTCATTTGTACTAAATCAACGACACCTTCAAATTTATCTTCAGCACCGATAGGTAACTGAAAAGGCATTGGGTTACCTTTGAGGCGATCACGAATTTGACGCTCAACTTCATAAAAATCTGCACCAGTTCTGTCCATTTTGTTAACAAAAACAATAGATGGAACTTTATAACGATTACGTTGTCTCCAAACTGTTTCTGATTGTGGTTGAACACCACCAACAGCACAGAATACTGAAACTGCACCATCAAGTACACGCATAGAACGTTCAACTTCAATAGTAAAGTCAACGTGGCCCGGAGTATCGATAATATTTATCTGTTTACCTTCCCACTCACAAGTAGTTGCAGCAGAAGTAATTGTAATACCACGCTCTTGCTCTTGTTCCATCCAGTCCATAGTAGCAGCACCATCATGAACCTCACCAATTTTATGTTCAACACCAGTGTAGAAAAGAATTCTCTCTGTTGTTGTAGTTTTTCCTGCATCAATGTGTGCAGCAATACCAATATTTCTTACGTCTTCTAATTTATGTGATCTAGCCATCTTTTGAATGCCCTTTTATGTAGTTATAGAGTTGAACCTCTTTTTTAAAAAAACTTTGTACTTTTAAAAAAGAGGTCTTTAGAATGAGCACCAGCCCGCAGAGGCTGATATAACTCAAATGTATTACTTTTAGATTACCAACGATAGTGAGCAAACGCTTTATTTGCTTCAGCCATTTTATAAGTATCTTCTTTTTTCTTAAATGCCGCACCTTTATCTGATGCTGCATCCATAAACTCATTAGCTAATCTCTCAGCCATAGTTCTTTCATTACGTTTACGTGCTGCATCTACTAGCCATCTAATAGCTAATGATTGTTGACGTACTGGGCGTACTTCTACTGGAACTTGA
>CAZCMR010000225.1:0-1342 GCA_964499805.1 uncultured Sulfurimonas sp. | reverse complement strand
ATATCTTCTTTACCTTTGTAAACACGTCTACCAGGTTTAGAAACTCTTTTCATTTCATTGATTACACATTTATCATTTTCGTCATATTTAAGTACAACTTTGATAGTCTTTTTAACGCCTTCTTCAATAACGTTACAAGACTCTATGTAACCTTTATCTACTAAGATATTTGCTACAGCTTCAACACTCTTAGAGTGTACCAAAGTTGTAACTGGTAATCTTCTCATACCAGCATTACGAATACGAGTTAACGCATCTGATACTAGATCATTTATTGCCATTTTATTTTTTCCTTATATTTTGCAAGTCTTTCGACTGCTACTGTTAGGAGTTTCTACTTGGAGAGCACAAGGCCTACCAAGAAGACTTTCTAACACCTGGGATCATTCCCTCATTTGCCATTTTTCTGAAACAGATACGACAAATTCCAAAATCTCTAAGTACAGAGTGTGGACGACCACAGATCTGACAACGTGTATATGCACGTACTTTGAATTTTGGAGTTCTTTTAGCTTTTGCTATCATAGACTTTTTAGCCATTAGTTACTCCCTTTTGTAAAAGGCATACCTAATTTCTCTAATAGAGTAAACGCAGCCTTATCAGAATCAGCAGTTGTTACAACTGTGATATTCATACCATGAATTTGCATGATTGAATCATAGCTAATCTCTGGGAAAATAAGTTGTTCTTGAAGACCGAAGTTATAGTTACCACGACCGTCAAAACCATTACTTGGAACACCACGGAAATCTTTCACACGAGGAAGTGCGATAGATACAAGGCGATCGAAGAAGTTATACATATTTTCACCACGAAGAGTAACACGAATACCAACTGGCATACCTTCACGTACTTTAAAACCTGCAACAGATTTCTTAGCGATTACCGTAGAAGCTTTTTGTCCAGCGATAGTAGTAATAGTGTCTTCAATGTTTTGAATAAGTTTGTTATCTTTCATCGCAAAACCAGCACCAACAGAGATAACAATTTTCTCTAATGCAGGAATCTGCATTACATTTTTGATATCTAAAGCTGCTTGAATTTCCGGCTTAAGCGCTAAATATTTTTCTTTTAAACGAGCCATCTAATTATGCCTCCACTTTGCGTACATTTGAAACATCGATAGGCATCTCTTTATTGATATGTCCACCTTTAGTGTTCTCTTCAGTTGGTTTAATCGCTTTTTTAGCGATTTTACAACCCTCTACGATTACTTTGTTTTTCTTAGTCAATACCGCAAGTACAGTTGCTTTTGTACCTTTGTCATCGCCAGCGATAATCTCTACCATATCGCCTTTTTTGAAATTAAATTTTGCCATTATACAACCTCCGGTGCAAGAG
>CAZCMR010000224.1:0-1345 GCA_964499805.1 uncultured Sulfurimonas sp. | reverse complement strand
CACCAAAACCTTCATTAAAACGCTCGTTCATATAGTTAGCTATCATAGAATCATATGCCGCAGTATGTTCATATGCTTTTATCATAAAACCACGACGGAACTCTTTTGTATTTTTTTCATTCTCTATCGCATCAATAACAACATCATAATCTTCTACATTTGTTACAATGATAACAGCATCGAAATTTTTTGCTGCTGAACGAACCATTGCCGGTCCACCGATGTCTATATTTTCAATAATATCATCAAAGTCATCAGTTTTCTCGATTGTCTCTTTAAACGGATAAAGATTCACACATACAAGATCAATCGCTTCAACACCAAGCTCTTTAGCCTGATCAAGATGTGATTGCTTGTCACGACGATGTAAAATACCACCATGAACATAAGGATTCAATGTTTTTACACGTCCTTCAAAACACTCAGGAAACTTTGTGATCTCATCAATCTCAATTGCTGCTACACCACTCTCTTTTAAAAGTTTGAATGTCCCACCTGTAGAGATAATCTCATAATCATTTTTCACTAATGATTTACAAAAATCAACTACACCACTCTTATCGCTAACACTTACTAATGCTCTTTTTTTCATATCAAGCCTTGATTTAAAATAATTGTGTAATTTTATCGAAATTGAGTTTAGAGGATGGTAAAGGGGGAAATGCAAGATGACACAAAGGTCATCTTTAAAGAAGAGCTATAAATCTTGTTCGATTACTCTTGCAAAAGTATTGAAGTAGTTATCTTGGAGTTGCTTCAAAGACATATTGATGTCATTGATGCGTACACTATCGCCGCCAACTGTTCCTATCTTCTCAATGCTCATTAATTCATCAAGCATTGCTTCAAAAGCTTCACAGTTTTCAGGTTTGACTTCAACAATAGCACGACTCATGCTCTCAGAAAACACATCTCTGTCATCTGCAACACTCATCTCTACATCACAGCCAAGACCACTTGTTGCCGCCATTTTTGCAAGTGCTATCGCTACACCACCGCTGCTTGAATCTTTCGCACACTCTAGAAGATGTTTTTTATTTGCTTCTATAACAAGATCCCAAAGTGCAAGCTCTTTTTTATAGTCAATTTCCGGGATTACACCAGCCACGGTATCGTACAGTTCTTTCATATATAAAGAACCGCCAAACTCTGATTTACTCTCACCTACAAGATAAAGTGCATTCCCTTCTTTTGAGAATGAAGACATGAGAACATTATTTTCATCATCATTAACACCAACTGTCGCGATTGAAGGTGTAGGAAAGACAGAAACACCGTTTGTTTCATTATAAAGAGAAACATTTCCACCGATAACAGGAGTAGTAAGTTCAGCACAAGCTTCTTT
>CAZCMR010000223.1:0-1349 GCA_964499805.1 uncultured Sulfurimonas sp. | reverse complement strand
AATTTTATTTTTAAATCTTATAATTTCTTCTCACTATATAGATACGAATCTAGCCTCTGTTTTTAACCCTATACAAAAACTGCTGTTTTATGATGATTTTTTCCTCTAATCTACATATTTTTTATATAAAATCATTTTTTTACTAACTCTAAAATACTCTAAAGAAAAATAAACACTTAGACTAGATTAGAGAATTGAGATAATTACTCCACCATTTCATCATCTCAACTCGCTCATCAAGATATTTAGCTCTATTATATGCTTGACTTACTGCATTACCAACACTATGTGCTAATTGTGTTTCAATCACTTCATGTTTAAAATTACTTTTTTCATGAGCTACTGTACTAAACATTGCTCTAAAACCATGTGGCACAAATTCATCTTTAGTGTAACCTAATCTTCTAATTGCACCCAACAAAGTGTTTTCACTCATTGGACTTGTTTTACCCCTTGGACTATGAAATACATATTGACCATCGCCTGTATATCTTCCTACATCTTCTAATATTTCTATAACTGTATCTGTTAATGGTACTATTAAATCTTCTTTTGTTTTCATTTTAGTAGAAGATATGCTCCATTGTTTATTTTCAAAATCTATCTCACTCCACTCAGCATGACGGATATTGTAAGGTCTAACAAATACATGAGCTAACATTTGTAAAGCTCTTTTTGTCGTATGCTCTCCTGTATAACTATCTATAGCTAACAATAAACCTCGTATCCCTTTATCATCGCTTATAGTTGGGAAGTGTCTTGTAGATTTTTTACCTATTACTTCTTCAAGTAAAATATCATTTGCAGGATTTCTTTTTGCTTTACCATTTGCAACAGCCCACTTAAAAGTTTTACTGATTGCATAAAATAATTTTCTAGCACTCTCTTTTATATTTCTATCTACCATTATCTGTAGTATCACTAAAATATCTTTAGCTTCAATCTCATCTATAGGCATAGCACCAATAATAGGGAAACAATCATTAACAAGTGCATTTAAAGTTCTATTGTAGTGAGCTTCACTTATTTCATTTTGAACAAGGCTAAGTCTCTCTCTTGCTAATTTTTCAAATGTATTTAGATTTTTTACTTCTTGAATTGCTTTAGCTTCTTTTTTAGCCTTTTTATCTTCATTAGGATTAATACCCTCTGCAATTTGTGTTTTATATATCTCTCTTAGCTTT
The DNA here is from genome assembly GCA_964499805.1 of uncultured Sulfurimonas sp. Lineage (GTDB taxonomy): Bacteria > Campylobacterota > Campylobacteria > Campylobacterales > Sulfurimonadaceae > Sulfurimonas. The sequence goes on along the minus strand of CAZCMR010000223.1, from coordinate 165 downwards.
CTAGCCTCTTGTAGAGATAAATCAGGATATACACCTAAAGCTAATCTTTTTTCTTTATTGTCAAAGCGATATTTTAGTCTCCACCATTTTCCACCTTTTGGTGTAACTGCAAGATATAATCCTCCACCATCAAACAATTTATACTCTTTGTCTTTTGGTTTTGCT
>CAZCMR010000222.1:0-1358 GCA_964499805.1 uncultured Sulfurimonas sp. | reverse complement strand
TCAAATTTACTCAAAATTAATTACTTAAAATTAATCCTGTAGCTATTGAATATATTTATTTAAAAAAATAGTCTTAGACTATTTTTTAGGTTTTTTTGTTCCATATTTAGAACGAGCAACCATACGGTTAGCAACACCAGCAGTATCAAGAGCACCACGAACGATATGGTATTTAACACCAGGTAAATCTTTAATACGACCACCACGTACAAGTACGATTGAGTGTTCTTGAAGGTTATGACCCTCTCCACCGATATATGAAATAACTTCAAAACCAGATGTTAATCTAACTTTTGCAACTTTTCTTAAAGCCGAGTTAGGTTTTTTTGGTGTAGTCGTATAAACACGAGTACATACACCACGACGCTGTGGACATGAAACAAGCGCAGGTGATTTAGATTTCTTAATCACACGTTTACGCTCATTACGAATCAGTTGATTGATTGTAGGCATACAATTCCTTTTTACTTAATTTTTCCAGTAGAATTTAACTCACTAAAAAATTTAGAGAGTTATAGACACGGAATAATACAGAAATAGTAATTAAAGTTTGCTTATTTTTAAGGGGAAGTTAAGAGAGAAAGTGAAAATGAGTGAAGAAGCTTATGCTTCTTCTGACTCAAACTCAACGTATTGATCTTTATATATACCAGTTCCAACAGGAATAGTACGACCAATAATAACATTTTCTTTAAGGTTATTAAGATCATCTACTTTAGCAGAAACTGCAGCTTCAGTAAGAACTTTTGTTGTATCTTGGAATGATGCAGCAGAGATAATACTATCTGCTGATACTGCAGCACGTGTGATACCAACAAGGAATGGCTCAGCAATCGCAGGACGACCACCAAGACGCATAATCTTTTCATTTTCTGCAGCAAATTTTGCTTTAGAGATAAGATCACCCTCTATAAACTTAGTATCTCCAGATCTAACAATTTTAATCTGACGTAACATCTGAGTAAAGATAACCTCAATATGCTTATCAGCAATGTTAACCCCTTGAGAACGGTAAACTTGTTGTACTTCAGATACTAGGTAGTTATAAAGTGCTTTTACACCCATAATACGAAGTAACTCATGTGAAGAGAGGATACCCGTAGTTAAACGCTCACCAGCATGAACAAAGTCACCAGCACTTACAACTGCTTCATGAGACTTATCTACAAAGTACTCTTTAACAATTCCATTCTCAGAGTTTGAAACTACTACACGGACTTTACCACGAAGCATTTTACCAAAGCTAACTGTACCATCTATTTCAGAGATAAGTGCAGTTGCTTTAGGACGACGACCTTCAAAGAGTTCAGATACACGAGGAAGACCCCCAGTAATATCTGATGATTTTTGAAGTGCTT
>CAZCMR010000221.1:0-1374 GCA_964499805.1 uncultured Sulfurimonas sp. | reverse complement strand
ACCCATCAAAACTTCATGCTCTTGGATGGAAACATACTGTTGAGCTTGAAGAGGGGATTCGTAGAGTTTATGAGTGGTATCTTAAAAATGTTATAGGAATAGTTAAATGAAAATAGCCATAGCAGGAACAGGATATGTAGGTATCTCAAACGGCATACTCCTATCTCAACATAATGAAGTAGTAGCCCTAGATATCATCCCCAAAAAAGTAGAGATGTTAAACAATAAAATCTCCCCTATCGAAGATAAAGAGATAAGTGAATACTTAGCTACTAAAGAGTTAAACTTTAGAGCAACACTAGATAAAGAAGAAGCATATAAAGATGCAGATTATGTCATCATCTCTACTCCTACTGATTATGATCCAGAAACAAACTACTTTAATACTAAACTCGTAGAGATAGTGATAAAAGATGTACTAGAGATCAACCCAAATACAACTATGGTTATAAAATCAACTGTACCAGTAGGCTATACTAAAACAGTCAATGAAAAGTTCAATACTAATAACATTATATTTTCCCCAGAATTTCTAAGAGAGGGTAAAGCACTTCATGATAACCTCTACCCAAGTAGAATCATAGTAGGTGAAAAAAGTGAAAGAGCTCAAACATTTGCAAACTTACTAGCAGAGGGAGCCATAAAAGAAAATATCGACATACTCCTAACGAACTCTACAGAAGCAGAAGCAGTAAAACTTTTCTCTAACACTTACCTAGCAATGAGAGTAGCTTTCTTTAATGAACTAGACTCTTATGCAGAAACACATGGACTTAACTCTCAACAGATCATAGAGGGTGTAGGACTAGACCCTCGCATAGGAAGTCATTACAATAACCCAAGCTTTGGTTATGGTGGTTACTGCTTACCAAAAGACACTAAACAACTTCGTGCAAACTATAAAAATGTACCAAGTAACATTATAGGGGCTATAGTTGAAGCAAATAGTACAAGAAAAGACTTTGTAGCAAACCAAATACTTAAAAGAGATCCTAAAATAGTGGGAATATACAGACTCGTTATGAAGTCAGGAAGTGATAACTTTAGAGCATCTGCTATACAAGGTATAATGAAACGTATAAAAGCTAAAGGTATAGAAGTAGTTATATATGAACCAGTGTTTGAAGAAGATGAGTTCTTTCACTCTAAAGTAGTTAAAGACTTGGAAGAGTTTAAAAAGATGAGTGATGTTATAGTAGCTAATAGACTGAGTGATGACATAAGAGATGTAGAAGATAAAATATACACTCGTGATATCTTTTGTAGTGATAGTTAATTAATATAACAATATGATAAAAAAATTAACTAATTTAAAAAACCATCAAGGCTTTATGAAGTACTTTAAAAACACTTCATGGCTTTTTGCTGAGAAGA
>CAZCMR010000220.1:0-1387 GCA_964499805.1 uncultured Sulfurimonas sp. | reverse complement strand
TCAACTTTAAGTGGATCTATGATACCTGCTTCAAACATATCTACATATTCTCCTGTTGCAGCATTGAAGCCTATTGTCTCACTATCCGCATTCTCTATTGCGTTTACAACAACACCGGTATCATACCCTGCATTTTCTGCTATTTGTTTAACTGGAGCTTTTACAGCGCGTAAAATGATTTCAGCACCGATTTTTTGATCACCTTCCAGATCATCAATAGAGACTTTTGCAGCAGCACGAACCAGTGCAGCTCCACCACCGATAACAATTCCCTCTTCAACAGCAGCTTTTGTTGCTGAGAGTGCATCATCAACTCTGTCTTTTTTCTCTTTCATCTCAGTTTCAGTTGCAGCACCGACTTTGATAACCGCTACTCCACCGCTGAGTTTTGCAAGACGTTCTTGAAGTTTCTCTTTGTCATACTCACTTGTTGTAGCTTCTATCTGTGTTTTTATCTCAGATATTCTTGCTTTTACAGCTTCTTCACTTCCTGCACCGCTTACGATAACAGTATTGTCTTTGTCGATTACAACTCTAGAAGCTTGTCCGAGCATAGAGATCTCTGCAGCTTCAAGTGTATGTCCTGTCTCTTCAGAGATAACAGTTCCCGCAGTTAAAACAGCAATGTCTTGGAGCATAGCTTTACGTCTGTCACCAAATCCCGGAGCTTTTACTGCAGAGATGTTAAGTACACCGCGAAGCTTGTTGACAACGAGTGTTGAAAGTGCTTCACCCTCTACATCTTCAGCGATGATAAGTAGTGGACGGTTTGTTTTTTGTACCTGCTCTAAAACAGGGAGTAAATCTTTTAAAGAGTTGATTTTACTGTCAACTAAAAGAATCCATGGATTTTCTATCTCAGCAGTCATTTTTTCAGTGTTTGTGATGAAATACGGGCTTAAATAACCACGGTCAAATTGCATACCTTCAACCACGTCAAGTTCATCAACTATACCTTTAGCCTCTTCAACAGTGATAACACCATCTTGACCAACTTTTTCCATCGCTTCTGCAATCATCTCTCCGATTTGAGCATCAGAGTTTGCAGAGATAGTTGCAACCTGTGCAATTTCATTTTTATCTTTGATAGATTTAGAAGCTGCTTTTAGGTTCTCTAAAATAGAGTCACATGCTTTGTCCATTCCACGTTTAACTTCTACAGGGTTTGCACCTGCTGTGATATTTCGAAGTCCTTCGCTAAAGATTGCATTTGCAAGTACTGTAGCTGTAGTTGTTCCGTCTCCTGCTTCATCAGCAGTGTTTGAAGCAACTTCTTTTACAAGTTGTGCACCCATATCTTCTAGTTTGTCTTTAAGTTCAATTTCACGAGCCACAGAAACACCATCTTTTGTGATGATCGGTGCACCGTAACTTTTTTGAATTAAAA
>CAZCMR010000219.1:0-1460 GCA_964499805.1 uncultured Sulfurimonas sp. | reverse complement strand
TCCATATGAAGGGATTTAAGAAGTTTTAGTGCTAGTGATGGCTTTTTTGATCTAAGAAGAAACTTTTTAAATTCACTAAAAATTCTCTCTTGAGGTAACTCTAAAAGAGCTCCCTTAGAAACCATATATTTTATAAGTTGAAAAAGCTTACTATCAAGTTCAAATTCAAAACGACTACTAAAGCCAACTGCTCTTAATATACGCAGAGGATCCTCATCAAATTTTTCTATAGAGACTGCTTTTAAAAGACCATTGGAGAGATCTTCTTTTCCGTGAAAAGGGTCAAGTAGTTTTTTTTCTACAAGATCATAACCCATAGCATTAATAGTAAAGTCACGTCTACTTGCTGCCGTTTTAAAGTCTAAGTTTTTATAAGTCTGAATGAAAAAACCTCGATGTCCATCGGCTACTTTAGAGTCTTCCCTTGGTAATGAGAAATCAAGATCTATTCCTTTATAAGAGAGTTTACAAACACCAAAACTTCTTCCAACACTATTTACCTCCCCAAATTCGCAGAGAATATGTTCTATCTTTTTTAAAGAATCAACACCATAAAGTTCTACATCTATATCTTTTGAGTCTAATTTAAGTAGTTTATCTCGAATATACCCACCAACAAGTACAGGTTTTATACCTAATTTCTTTAGTTTATCAAAGATAATATTTAATTTATTTGGATAATCAATCATTTCTTCTTTTTTTCTTTTTATAATTTCTTTTAATATTGATAAAATTATTTATGTTAAATAATTTGATTTATCATATAAAATAATTTAAATGTTTGGTTTTTACTTTATTTCTTGAAATCTATAAAGAGAGTATATCACTTATTTTACACATCTCTTATATTTATTTGGGTATAATCGCGAAAATTTTTCCCTTTTTGTGGAAATTGCAAGTTAAATTAAGGACACCCCATAATGCAAAAAATAAGAAATATTGCCGTTATCGCTCACGTTGACCACGGTAAAACTACACTAGTTGATGGTTTACTAGAACAATCTGGTACATTTGGTTCTCACGAACAACATGATGAAAGAGCTATGGATAGCAATGATTTAGAAAAAGAGCGTGGAATCACGATTCTTTCTAAAAATACAGCTATTCGTTATAAAGATTACAAAATTAATATTATTGATACTCCGGGACACGCCGATTTCGGTGGTGAAGTTGAACGTGTTCTTAAGATGGTTGATGGTGTTTTAGTTCTTGTTGATGCTTATGAAGGTGTTATGCCTCAGACTAAGTTTGTTTGTAAAAAGATGCTTGCACTTGGTAAAATGCCAATTGTTGTAATCAATAAAATTGACAAACCTTCTGCTGATGTGGATCGTGTTGCTGATGAGATGTTTGACCTTTTTGCTGATATGGATGCAACAGATGAGCAACAAGATTTCCCAATAATTTATGCTGCTGCTCGTGATGGTATCGCTAAATTAGATATGGATGATCCTGATGGA
>CAZCMR010000218.1:0-1464 GCA_964499805.1 uncultured Sulfurimonas sp. | reverse complement strand
GATGAAAGTATTTCATCTATTAACAAAAATATTGTCGTTATAAAAACAGAAAATTTTGACTACTCAGGTGGATTACATGGAGATTATGAAAGCAATTATCTCAATCTTGATAGAAACAGTGGCAAGACAATTCAATGGAATGATATCTTTGGAGAGAAGAAAAAAGTTTTCTATCCTTTTATTGTGCGTCATATGAAAAACCTAATAGATTTAGAATATCTTGAAAAGCTAAGTGACAATGAACTCTATGATATGGCAACAGCAACAGATAGAATGCAGTTAACACCAAAGGGAGTTGTAGTATGGTTTGGTTTATATGAGATATCAAGGTATGCTGATGGAGAGCCATCATTTCTCATTCCATTAAAAAAGCTTAAAAAAGTTATGAGCTATGAGAAGTTTACATACTATTTTTCAAAGCCGTTAAAGTTATACTCTATCTGTAAAGAGAATAACTAAAACAGCACGAAAAAAGCTTATTTATTCTCTTTAATTTTATATCCACGAATAGTATCTATATCTAAACCAAAATGCTCAAAATTATTCTTAATAGTGTAAGTTCCCATATTTGCTCTCTCGTGAGAATTAATAAATAAAGACAGATCTATTGCATCTCTATCGCTGAGGCTCTTTTCTTGATGGAGAGGCATATTTGATTGAATCCATACCGCATTATTATCAAGTTTACTCATACTTCCATCAGCAGTATATGAGAGCCATTTTCCATTTTTATCTTTACCCCATAGAGGTGGAGTTATTTTATTCCCCTCGCCATTTATGCCATGACACATCATACATTTGGCTTTATAAAGTTTCTGACCATGGATATAATTTTTGTGAGTAACTTTTAAAATAATGGGCTTAAAGCTTTTCTTTTTATCTTCCCATATTTTTGTTATCAAAAAACTTCGAGGACCCTTAGGATTCATTTTTACCTTTACTCCCTCTGAAATCCAAGTAATATAACTTGTCATAGCAATTCCAACTTTAGTATTTAAGATAGATTTCTTACCACCCATACATCGTATGAAACAGCCATCAACTCTCTCTTGAAGTGTTTGTACTCGCTTATAACGACTAGAGTATGCAGGAAAAGCACTAGCAGTACCTATAAATGTTCCTATATTTTCTGTTGTACCTGTTCGACCATCACTCCCTTTAAGATGACAGTTTCTACACTGCATTTTACTTTGAACTAACTCTTTTGTAAGGGGATGGGTATCGGTATTGTTTATAATATCCTCCCCAAGCTTCACAGTCTCACCTAATACTCCTGATGGATATTCAACTCCATAAACTGATATACCAAATAGTAAAACTAATAATACAATTTTCATTTTTTTCCTTTAAATTTATATTCAACTTGTAAAAACACTCTTTGAGCATTATTGTCTGATACATTTTTTGTGACAAAATCACCAGCATTAAAATAAGCATAAATTGCTTGAAACTCTAAGTCTTTAG
>CAZCMR010000217.1:0-1521 GCA_964499805.1 uncultured Sulfurimonas sp. | reverse complement strand
GTTCCAGTGTAACCGACAATAAACTTTTCATTTGGAATTTTATTTTTTACCTCTTGATCTAAAGGCTTCATTTCAGAGAGTTCATCTAAATCTACTCCATTACTTATCCATGAAAAATCTCTTTTTATGCCTAAATCTTTATGCATATGTTCACCATAATTTTGCAGATTTGAGACAATAATATCTGATTTTAAAAGTGCAAACTTTTCAAACCAGGCCATAAATCGAATAAAAGGATGCGTTGGAGAAAAACCTCCTAACTCTATAAGACTCAGGGGCCAGATATCTTTAACTTCATAGATAAGTTTTGCACCATATACTTTAGAGAGTACCCAAGCAGGCAAAATCGAAAAAGGTGCCATTGGTGAAACAATAATGACATCTGGTTTTTGCAAAGAAAAAGGTAAAAAGAAAACTTTAAACATAAACAAAAACCATTTTAAAACCCTACGCTTATCATGAGATTCTCCATAGTTAAAGGTCTTAATCCACAGATAATCTACTCCATCGATCTTTTCTCGTTTTTGTTTCGGAAGATTTTTAAAAAGATGTGAATATGAAGAGCTTACTATACTAACTTGATTCCCAAGTTTTACCAACTCTTTTCCCAAATAGTAGTGGCGAAACTCCATACCGTGATAGGGAGTTCCTGCATACTCATTGATTATCCAGATATTTTTAGGCTTCATAGGCTAAAAGCTCTTTTATAATATTTTCACTCGCTTTTCCACCACCGTAAAGATCCAATCCCTTATCACTAAATTTAGAAATATCATTAAATGCAGTGAGTATTTTTCTCCTGTCTGCACCGACAAGCGTATTAAAACCATTCTCTACAAGTTCTACCCACTCTGTCTCATCTCTTAGGGTAATACACTGTTTTTGGAAAAAATAAGCCTCTTTTTGAAGCCCTCCACTGTCTGTCATTACAAGAGAACAGTTATCTATAAGCCATACCATTTCCAGATATCCAACAGGATCAATAATAGTCAGTTTGTCTGTATCTATCTGAAGTTCTTTGAGTATCTTTTTTGTTCTTGGATGCAGAGGCAAAATGATCTGTTTTTCTTTCGCTATTTCATTAAGTGCACCAAATATATTTTTAAGCCTCGTTGCATCATCTGTATTTTCAGCTCTGTGTATAGTACAGAGGATGTACTCATTATTTACATCACACGATGGTTTTTGTGCTAAAGATTTATAAAACATTGCTCCATCTTGCATAACATCACCAGACTTTACTACTTTTACATCTAAGTTGTCATAGCCTTCATTTTTAAGGTTCTGCAGTGCTGTATCTGTTGGGCAAAAGAGTATTTGACTTACTCTATCAGTAAGTATTCTATTGACCTCTTCTGGCATTTGTATATTAAAGCTTCTAAGACCTGCTTCGATGTGTGCTAATTTTATATGGAGTTTACTTGCAACTATTGCACCTGCGAGTGTGGAGTTTGTATCTCCATAGACCATTACCCAGTCAGGTTTTTCTTTTAAACAAACCTCTTCTATCTTTTCTATCAT
>CAZCMR010000216.1:0-1550 GCA_964499805.1 uncultured Sulfurimonas sp. | reverse complement strand
TATTCTAACTTAGAATCGTTAAATTCTTAGTATGAATTTAGGTTACCACTCCAAATAGTTCATATTTACTTGCTATCTGATTAAGTGTCTGCTCACCCTCTAAAACTTCCAACACTACTTTTGCTTTAAACTCTGCACTATAAGTCTTTCTCTTTGTACTCATTTTTTATCCCTCACTTTTCTGTTCTTATTTTAACTTTTTAAATAAGAATATTGTATTAAGTGGTTTGTTTTTCTGGGGACATTATACTTTTTATAAATTTTAAATTAACTATATCTGAATTTTCATACAATATGCTTTATCGGATATAACGGTTGAGTACAAAAATATGTTACCTCTATCTGTACTCATTTAACTTCTACAATGGTAGCAAAACTTTTCTAGTTTTAAAAGCTTTTTTCGGCTAGGGTAACATATTTTTGTTGCTACGATTTGTTATGAAGTCGTATTTTTGATGTCCTTGCAATTACAACGAAAGTCAGTTGAGTTGCTAAGGTTTTTTCACTTACTTTTGTTTAGTAAGTTAGTTGGCATCTGCTGAGAAAGATTTGTTTTTTTTGTTAGTATGTAACTCTGCAAATTCTTTTTTATTTCATTTTTTTTAAATTATCTTATCATAAGCAAGGTGCTTACGATAGACTCATAACGGTTGAATAGAAGCATAAATTTTCGCTAGAAAATTTATTGACTTCCTATGTTTTGTTGTATCTGAACTTCTATGACGGTTTGTTTTGGTTAAATATACTAAGTATAAATATTGTATTTTTATTTAAGTCTATTTCATAGTTGATTGTATATGATTTAAATGTCATATCTCTGATGTTTTCATCATCAAAATAAAAAGATGCTCTGTATTTATATGGAAATTCGGGAATTTTGCTAATTTGTATATTCAAATCTTTCTTAAACTTTCGACTTGCAGTAATTTTGTCTTTAGCAATATATTTTAAAATTGCTAGTAGTTCTTTTTGATACTCTTCGGTTCTTATTATTATCATCAATTATTTTCTAGTTCTTTGAAAAATAATTCTATTTCTTCATCTGATTCTTCTTGAGTTAAAAGTCTCATTTTACCACTTTTTACATCATCTCTAACTTGATGTAATTTCTTTTGTCTCTCATAAAAATAAGGGTCAAGTTCTAAATGCTTATCTTTAGTAATAGTGATACTTTCACTATGATTATTAACATACTTCATGAAATCTTGAATATAATGTTCTTGAACTTCAACAGCCAATGTTTGCATAATCTACTCCAATAATTAATTTTAATCATTATATCAAAACTCAAGTGAAATTCACTTGAGTTTTGAAGTGAGAGAATATTCCTTAAATTTTCATTTTGATTAATTTGTACATCGTTTGTAAAGACTCTTCTGGGTTATTTGAAGTTTCAGGCGGAGTCAATCCTCTTTTTGTGATACGATGTGTCATAAAATTCCATTGACCATTATTATAAGTTGCTAACATTTGATCTTTATAACCTTTCTTTGGTACAAAAAGAGTTAATCCGAAAATAATATGTGTAACCTTTTCATCTATGATGGTAA
>CAZCMR010000215.1:0-1571 GCA_964499805.1 uncultured Sulfurimonas sp. | reverse complement strand
CACAACCCATAGCTGTAATCATATTTGTAATCTCATCAGATTTTAAAATCTTCTCCAAACGTGCTTTTTCAACATTTAAGATTTTACCCTTTAGTGGTAAAATCGCTTGAAAAACTCTGTCACGTCCCATCTTTGCAGAACCGCCTGCAGAGTCCCCTTCCACTAGATAAAGTTCACAGATAGAGGCATCTTTACTTTGACAATCAGCTAACTTACCAGGAAGTGTTCCGACACTCATAGAGTCTTTTCTACGCGTGAGCTCACGCGCTTTTTTCGCAGCTTCACGGCCACGAGCAGCCATTAAGGCTTTACCGACGATTGCTTTTGCCTCTATTGGGTTCTCTTCAAAATATTTTGAGAGAATCTCATAGGTCTGTTTTTGTACAAGCGGTTTAACGTAAGTATTTCCAAGTTTTCCTTTTGTCTGGCCCTCAAACTGTGGTTCTGGTACACGACATGAAACAATGGCTATAAGTCCCTCACGTACATCTTCACCGGAAATTTTTACATCTTTCTCTTTTGCTGCACCGTTTTTAGAGTTGTAGTTTGAGATAACACGCGTAAGTCCCGCACGAAAACCAGCTTCATGTGTACCACCGTTTGGAGTGCGGATGTTGTTTACAAATGATGCAAGTTTCTCTTCATAGGAGTCATTGTACATCATAGCGATGTCAAACTCGATATCCTCTACTTTTGCAGAGAAAGAAAATACTGATGAAACAGGTGTACGCTTGTTCATATCTTTTACATACTGAGCAATACCACCCTCAAAATGATAAACCTCTTTTTTACCGCTGCGCTCATCATTAAACTTGATAGTAATGAATGGATTAAGATAAGCAAGCTCTTTAAATCTTTTAGCTAGATAGTCATACTCAAATGTTACAGTCTCTGTAAAGATAGAGGGATCTGGAAAAAATTCAATCGTTGTTCCTGTTTTTCTTGTAGTTCCTGTAACTTCAAGCGGACCTTGAGGAATTCCTCTCTTAAAAGATTGTTCATGAATTTTTCCATCACGGTAAATCGTCATATGAAGATCAGATGAGAGAGCATTTACAACTGATACACCAACACCGTGAAGTCCACCAGAGACTTTATAAGTATCTTTATCAAACTTACCACCGGCATGCAGTACTGTTAAAACAACAGTAGCTGCACTCATACCCTCAGTGGGGTGCATATCAGTAGGAATACCACGACCGTTATCACTGACAATACATGAACCTTTTTTAGTCAGTGTTACAGTGATAGTGTCACAAAAACCAGCCATTGCTTCATCGATAGAGTTATCAATAACTTCATAGACCAAGTGGTGAAGACCACGATGTCCGGTATCACCGATGTACATACCAGGACGCTTACGAACAGCTTCTAGTCCTTTGAGGACCTTAATATTGCTTGCGCCGTAATCTTGATTATTCTGTTGCATTCATTACTACTCCATTGCCTTTAAGGCAGAAATACAGCTATTTTATCCAAATTTATATAAAAAGAAGTTTTTATGATTAAAATTGCTAAATTTTTAAAAGAAAGAATGTTTTTTATTATTTAAAAAAAAATGCCGAAGTTAG
>CAZCMR010000214.1:0-1586 GCA_964499805.1 uncultured Sulfurimonas sp. | reverse complement strand
GAAGAGAATGAGATGAGATATTTTGATTCTTTACCAAAAGCACTTGCACACTATCAAGGCAAAAGAAGTTTCGATGATATAAAAAAAGCGGTTGAAAGTGGTGAATTTAAGGGGAATTTGTTTAAATATTTAGTATGGGTAAATAACAAATATGAAGTAATTGTCCCAACGGTTATTAGCGTAGCTAAGTATAGCGATGATGAAAAAGAATTAAAAACAAATATAATTAACGCAATAGCCGAGCTTAAAAAAGCACCGGCTAAATTTAAAATTCGACCGGATATTATCGCAGTTGCGGATTACACTACCGATATAGATGTTGCAAAACAACTAATAGCTACAACGCATTTACTTAGAGCCAGAACATTTATTGATTTAGATGCAGTAGATGGAAGTGATGCGATTAAAAAAAGAGGACAATTCGGAAGCGAAAGGGCTACTCCGATTTATTGCAATATAAAAGATTGGAATACACTTATAGACAATAGCGATATATTTAGCGGCGCTTTTGTTTTGAGTATTTTAAGATGTGTAATTGATGCAAGCGATACCACAAGAGGGGTTGGGTGGAGTTATAGTCTATCTAATAAACTTTTACCAGTTGCGGATGCTGCAAGAGATATTGATTTTATACTTGGACTTGCGGATGAGACAGATTTGCTTACAAACAATCAAATAACTACATTTATAGAGTTTCAAGGTATAAGAGTTTGGAATTATCAGACATGTAGTGCGGACGCACTTTTGCAAGACGCTACAAGAGTAAGGATTTTTGACAAATTGACTATGGCGGTATTACCGGCGATATTTCCGTTTATCGATAGCGATAGGGGAGTTAAAGCAGTCAAAGAAGCAAAAGATACTATTCGTGCGTTTGTTGCGGATATGATAGGTAAAGAAGTGCTAATTGGCGGAATAGTAGAACTTGATGAAGAACTTACAACTCCAACGGCAATAACTAATGGAGAGTTTTATTTTAAAGTAATAGCGCAAGAAAATCCAAAACCTACAAAAATAGCGGTTGAATTTAATAGAGTAGATATTTTCTCTGATGTAGTTTATAAAGTAATTAATTCATAAGGAGAGTGAGATGATACCAAGTGCAAGTGTAAAATATAGCTTTTTTATAGAAGGAGTTGGATTTCATAATAAGGTTGAAAATTTTAAAGAACCAAATATCAATACGGCAAAAGCAAAAACACCAGATGGAATGGAGCAGGATTTAAGGATACTTGATCCTGAGGGAATGAAAGCTGAAGTTAGTCTTTTAAGTGTAAATAGCGTAATGTATGACGCAATAGCAAAACAAAACAAAGCTAAATTTGTAATAAAAGAAGTGGTAATTGAAGATGGGAAAAATAAAAATATAACTCACACAATTATTGGAAATTATAATGTTGAGTGGGATTCAACTAAAAGTAAAGAGAATAAAAAAGCTAATCTAAAAATTAACTGCATTCAATACACAAAAGAAATCGATGGAAGTGAAGTTGTGTTTGCTGATATTGAGAATAATATCCTTAGACTAAATGGAACTGATATTATGGAAGATGTAAGACAAGCGATAATGTAAAGGAGAGTAAATG
>CAZCMR010000213.1:0-1597 GCA_964499805.1 uncultured Sulfurimonas sp. | reverse complement strand
GGGTTTGCTTTACCAGCTTCAATTTGTAGCTTGATATAATCCATGACTTTTTTTGCCATTATCTTTCCTTTTCTATAATTTATTAAATAATCTGAACGAATTCAGACTACTACACCAACGCTAAGTTTTCTTTGGAAGAAGACTCGCGCGACTAGTCGTTTAACTACGCTAAGATTAAACTTCTTCTATAAAAGTCTAACGTTAGCGTAGTAAAAATCAACTAGATGATTTTTTCTACCTGTGTATAAGAGATATCGACAGGTGTCGCTCTACCAAAAATTGATACATTTAACTTGAGAGTACCGTGCTCTAAATCATACTCATCAACAGTTGCTGTAAAGTTTGCAAACGGCCCGTCAATAATACGAACAGTTTCACCATTATCAAAAAATACTTTTGGTTTTGGTGCTGCACGATTGTTTACACGATCAAGTATTACATTAATATCATGTTCACTTAGCGGTGTTGGAACATTAGCTTCACCAATGAAACCAGATACCTTCGGTAAAGATTGAATCATATGTTGAATTTCTGTATTTAAATCAATTCTTGCAAATACATATCCAGAGTAGAGTGAACGCTCACTCACCTTTTTCTTTCCATCTTTTACTTCAATAACATCCTCTGTAGGAACAATTACATCTGTAATTTGATCTTGCAGTCCATACTCTTCAATCATATTAAAGATTGCGTCTCTTACTGCTCTGTCGCTTCCATAGGTCTGAATAGAGTACCATTGATGTGCCATAACTAACTCCTTAACCTAAAATTGCAGACATAACTGATGACATAAGTAAATCAACCAGTGCTAAAAATGCTGCTATTACAGAAACCACTATAACAACAGCGATGTAAGCTTGCTTAACCTGTGCTTTTGTCGGAAAGATTACCTTGCTTAACTCGAGTCTAGCATTACGAATGTGTTTACTTAAATCCATCTACATTTCCATTATATTTAAATCTGTCATTTCTTATAAATAAAGCAAATATGCTTCACTAATAATAAATGGGTGGCAGGCGTAGAGAGACTCGAACTCCCAACACCCGGATTTGGAATCCGGTGCTCTACCATTGGAGCTATACGCCTAAAAGGAGAGAAACTGTTATTACAGTTTCATCTCTTTATGATTTGTGTGCTCTTTACACCATTTACAGTATTTACGTACTGAAAATTTCTCAGTGTGAGTCTTTTTGTTTTTAGTTGTGTGATAGTTACGTCTAGTACACTTCTCACAACCTAAGTGAATTGCTTCTCTCATTATTATTAACCTTTAAAAGGATTTTGCTTGATTCGCATAAGCGAATTAAGCAAGAATCTCTGCAACAACACCAGCACCAACTGTTCTACCACCCTCACGGATAGCGAAGTTAGTACCTTGCTCCATTGCAATTGGGTGAATTAGTTCAGCAGTAATGCTAACGTTATCACCTGGCATAACCATCTCTGTACCTTCTGGTAAAGTGATTGCACCAGTAACGTCTGTTGTACGTACATAGAATTGTGGACGGTAACCATTGAAGAATGGAGTATGACGACCACCCTCATCTTTACTTAGAACATAGATTTCTGCAGTAAATTTAGTATGAGGTGTAATTG
>CAZCMR010000212.1:0-1598 GCA_964499805.1 uncultured Sulfurimonas sp. | reverse complement strand
CACCGCCATTAAGTTAAGCAATTGAGTAAAAGGTACACATTGAAAAAATAAAGGGTAAAAATCTTTGAATTTGTTGCTTGAAACTGTTTCTAATACACTTATGAATCCCTATTTATAGGGATTTGCAAAGGTTTTTGAAAGCACTTTTTGGCTATAATATATATTATATGAAGGATTGGTTATGTTAAAAAAAACTACTGAAATTTCGGTAGTTTTTAAAGGTACTAAAAGAGAAGAAAGTTTTAAAAACAGACATAAAATTGGTAAAAACAGTTTTACAAGAGATAGAAAGTTAGGATTCGATAAAATTATGACTATGATGATTAAAAAGAGTAATAAATCTTTACAAAACAGCATCAATGATACCCAATTAGATTTGGGAGAGGATGTTACTATCTCTAATAGTGCTTATACGCAAGCCAGAGCAAAGTTAAATTATACAGCTTTTGAAGAGTTTGCCCAGATGGCTCGCGATATATTTTATAAAGATGGTGAGTACGAAACATATCATGGCTTTAGAATACTTGCTATTGACGGTTCTGTTACGACTCTACCAAATACAGATGATGTAAAAAAAGAATTTAATCCTATGAAGGTTAAATGTCAAATTAAAGAGTTTGCAAAAGATGTGTCTCAAGCGCGAATATCTTGTCTTTTTGATGTTCTCAACAATATTGCAATAGATTCTTCTATAAATAATAAAAATAAGAGTGAAGAGAATAATCTCATAGCTTATGATGAGAGGACTTTAGCAGTAAAACATTTGCACTATGCTAAAAAAGATGATTTAACTCTTATGGATAGAGGATATCCTTCATTTGAACTATTTGCAGCAGCTTACAATAAAACAAATATTCTTTGTCGACTTAGAAAAAATGTATTTTCAAAAGCAAAATTTCTTTTTGATGCACATAGTGAAAAAAAAGATGTTATTCTTGAGATAAATGCACCGAAATATTTGAAAGATACACTGAGAAGTGAAAATATACCAACTAAAATGAAGATACGATTTGTGCAGGTTATTTTAGATAATGGGACAGTGGAAGTTTTAGCTACTAATGTAATAGATAACAACAGATTAAAAACTTCAGAATTTAAAGAACTATATGCTTTAAGATGGGGAATTGAGACATATTTCGACCTTATTAAAAATAGGCTCTCTTTGGAGAATTTTACAGGTCAAACAGCTCTTGCTGTAAAACAAGACTTCTTTGCAACAATATTCCTTACAAACTATGAGTCAATGATGACTTATGATATCAATCAGGACTTAAAAGAGAAGACCAAAGATAATAAATATGTGCAAAAAGTTAATAAAGCTGTATCCTTCAACATAATAAAGCATAAGGTGTTTGATTTACTTTACCTAGATAACCCTATAGATGAGATGTTAGAACAGATGGAGAAGTTATTTTTAACCAATACAATCGTTATTCGACCAAATCGAAAATCAAAGCCACGACTAGATAAAGATATTCACAAATCTACCATTGCTGCAAATTCTATAAATCATCTTAAAAGAAAGAAGAAAAATGTTGGAAATTAATCAGTTAAAAGTACCAAAAATAGGTGCTCATAGGCTTAACTTAATGCCGTTG
>CAZCMR010000211.1:0-1609 GCA_964499805.1 uncultured Sulfurimonas sp. | reverse complement strand
AAAAAAATGCCGAAGTTAGATAACTATCGGCATTATAACTGTGATGAAATTACTCTCACGTAAGATAAAAGGAAGATTGCTCTCATTAAGACCTATACTAAACTCAGAAGAGTTAATAGCATTTAAAAAGTCAAGAAGATAACGAGAGTTAATTGCTATTGAAAATGGTTCAGCAAAGTTTGTAGGAAAGTTTAACTCTGTTTTTGCCTCTATGTTGTCATCACTGAGTGACATAAAAGTAATACTATCTTGTAAAAATGTAATCTTTACATCTGTGGAGATTGTAGTGATTTGTTTAATAGCATCAATCATTGCAGCTTTGGGAAGTGTAAGATTGTAAGCTGTCTCTTTTGGAATAATGCGTGAGTAATCAGGAAACTTTCCGTTAATAAGTTTTGTAAAGAATGTGTACTGCTCGGAGTGAATAATAAGATTTGTCTCATCATAATAGAGTTCAATATTGTCAAAAAAGAGTTTTTGAATCTCAACAATTGCTTTTTTAGGGATAATTAAAGAGAGTTCACTGCCTCCTTGATTGGGAATTATAACAACTGCAAGTCTTCTGGTATCTGTTGAAGCAAAATTTATCTCATTCTCTTTTATGTCAATAAGTGCACCGTTTAGTTCAAACTTAGGGTTGTTTGTATCAATGGCAGGTGTAATCTTTTTAAGTGACTCAATGAGAGTATGTGATTCAATAGAGATGCGAGGTTTGCCTTCGTATGATGGAAACTCAGGAAATTCCTTATATGAAAATGTTGGAAGTTTGAAGTTAGAGTGACCTTGAGAGATATGAAGCATATCTTTTTTTACTTCGAGGTTGATATCTCCGTCTTTGAGTATTTTGACAATATCAAGAAATTTTTTACCATTGGCAGTAATACTTCCACTCTCTATAATTGTTACATTATCAGTAGTAACGCAAAAACCTATCTCATAATCAGTTGCTTTGAGTGTTAAGTTTGCATCATTGACTTCTATAAAGACGTGAGAAGTTATCTGTGAAGTATCTTTTTTTTCTAAAAAAGGTCCTGCATGAATGAGGATATTTTCTATGATCGATTTTGCTATGGTAATTTTCATTCTAAATTCCCTATATATTTATAAATTTTTAGTAGTTAGTAGTAGGTGAGAGTGAATAGGTGAAAAGACTCTCAATCCTACGTCCTAGCATATCTTTGTGATGTGATGAAGCATTTTGGTTTCATTCACATCTATTCACTTTTACAATTATATCTTTTTTTAAAGCAATTTTAAAACAAACTCAGCTTGATGCTGTTATTTTATTGGTTAATTCTTCTATTTTTACTCTAAAATCTTCATCATCTTTGATAAGATCATTGATTTTTTTAATGGTATGACTGATGGCAGTGTGATCTTTCATACCAAAGTACTGTGCAAGCTGTGGCATAGTGTGTTGCGTGAGCTCACGGCAGATATAGATACTGATACGGCGAGCATAGACAATATTTTTACTTCTTCCTTTTGAACGAATTTCACTTGGTTTTATATTGAGATCTTTTGCAACAATCTCAGTGATTTTATCCATTGTGAGATTTTCACGACTCTCATTCATTTGATCTTTTAAGACATTTTTTGTAAATTCAAG
>CAZCMR010000210.1:0-1614 GCA_964499805.1 uncultured Sulfurimonas sp. | reverse complement strand
AAAGAGTTTAAACATAAGAGCTCTCTTATTATGATAGAGCTCTCACGTGACCTGAAGAAAAGCATTAAAAATGATAAAGCTATTAAGCTTATGGTGCGTACAATTGCAAGGCTGCTTTTAAAGACTTCAAGAAGAAGCGATATTGTTGCGCATTATGGTAATGGTATTTTTGCAATGCTTTTAAAACATACAGACATAGAGAGTGCACAAAAAGCAAGTGAGCGTTTGTGTGATTTGGTTTCTAACTCCAACTTCTTTTTGGCAGACCGTGAGATTCAGCTCAAAATTGCCATAGGAATTACCAATATTGATCCTAAGTTTTCTGTAGAAGAGATAGTAGTAAGTGCTTTAGATGGAATAGAAAAAGCATATGAGTTACCAAACCAAGACTTTGCAGTATCTTTAAGATAGGTAAGAAAAGATGAAACTAGAGATTGTAGAATATCCAGATAAACGTTTGCGTGAAGTATCTAAAGAGGTAAAAGTTTTTGATGAAAAACTTCATAAACTTTTAGACGCCATGAATCCGTTGATGATAAATACAAATGGAATAGGTCTAGCAGCTATTCAGGTAGCACACCCCATTCGTGCATTGATTTTAAATATTCCCAATGAAGAAGGAGAACAACCACCTGAGAACCTTTTAGAGATAATTAATCCTGTAATTGTTGAAAAATCGGGTGAGACAACTTACCAGGAAGGCTGCTTGAGTGTTCCTCAGTTTTATGAAGATATCAAACGCTTTGAAAAAGTGACTATCAATTATCAAGATAGATATGGCAATACAAAACGTCTGGAGGCTGATGGACTGATGGCAATTGCAATTCAGCATGAAATAGATCACCTAGAAGGAATTTTGTTTATAGACAAACTCTCCTATGCCCGTCGTAAAAAGTTTGAAAAAGAGTATAAAAAACTTCAAAAAGAGCGAAAAACTAAAAAATCTGCATAAAAATATGGCAAATTGTCATATTTTATTAAATAATCACTTCTTAAAATTATGATAGTACAAATCAAAAGAGGTTTGAACTATGAAAAAACTCAAATGTGCCACATATGAAGGGCTTGATGCCAAGGTAGTTGATGTTGAGCTGACACTTACGAAAGGTCTGCCTTCTTTCTCTATAGTCGGCTCTGCAACAGCACTTACATCAGCAGGCTCAAATGAGCGTATAAAATCTGCGCTGCTTAGCAATGAGTATAAATTTCCTCCAAAACGCATTACTATCAATTTAGCCCCGAGTGATGATTTTAAAAAGAGCGGCAGTCAATTTGATCTTAGCATTGCGCTGCTTATTGCAATGGCTGAGAGTAAAGCAGATTTTTGCGAGTGGTTTGTATTTGGGGAGCTTGGACTCGATGGCGAGGTAAAAGAGAATCGCCAGCTCTATGCGCTCATTCTCTCTTTGGCAAATCAAAATCTTATCCAAAAAGCAGTAGTACCAAAAGCAGCACTGCAAAAGCTTTCAAAGATTCCATACATTGACTTTTATGGAGTGGATTCATTACGTGAGGCAAAGGAGCTTTTTGAAAATATTGAGCATACAAAACCACATACTAAAAGTGCCAGCCTTGAGCATGACTTTTATGAGATTGATGGCATAAAATACTATT
>CAZCMR010000209.1:0-1614 GCA_964499805.1 uncultured Sulfurimonas sp. | reverse complement strand
AGTGCTGCTATTGGTAAGAGATAATCAGATGGAAGTTTAGGATTGTCTGTGATGTTGTTGAGCAGTAGTTTTACTTCTTGATTATCTCCTAACTGTAGATACAAATCAATGATTTGAAGCTGAGCACTTAGGGTGTTGTTATTTAAAGAGCGTGCTTGTTGCAAAGCAGAAAAAGCTTTCTCTTTTTGATGTAAAAGAGCATAGAGACGCGCTTTTAAAATATAGTAATCTACCTGTTTTAGTAGTGCTGATTGGGTACTCTCAATCTCTTTGAATGTTTTTTCTAAAAGTGTGTACTGCTTTTCTTTGAGTGCAAGATTTGCAAAAGAGTAAAAAAGGTAAGGCAGTTTATATTTTTTAAATGCTGCAAGTGCATAATATATGGCTTTTTGTGGTTTTTTTGTTTTATAAACATAGATAAGACGTTCATAATCAACCAAACGGGCATTATCATGCTTTATAAGGCGCAAGGATGCCTGCGCTGCTTCATCGTAAGCTTGCAGATACCATCCCAAATCACTAAAGAGTTCATTGAGCCGCTGGTTGTATTTTGTATTCAAATCATATTTTTTTAAAACTGCAAAGGCATTTTTTATATCTCTGTTGACATAGTAATAGTAAGAAATTAGCTCGATATTTTTTGGTGTATAGTAGTTCTCTTTTTCAATGATATTGATAACTCTTTTTGCATTTTCAAGATCTTCAAGATTCATATAAATTTGAAGAGCATCGCTAAGAAGCTGTTTGTCTTTTGTTTTTTCATAAAGTTCTTCAAGAAGTTTTGCGGCTTTATCTGGGATACCTATTTGGTTATAGATAAAAAGAAGACGCTCTTTGTTTACTTTGGTCGGTTTATTTAAAAATGCCTCTGTAACAAGCTTTTTTGCATTTTCATATTGATAACTACTGAGTGCATAGTCTATGATCTCTTTTGCTAGTTTTGGTTCTTTTGTGCGGTAGTAAAGATACTCCATATATGGAAATGCTTCCTTTGCACGTCCCATCCATCGAAGTATTTCAGCCATTTTTTGATTCCAATAAAGAGAATGTGGATACTCTTGTATGCCTATTTGTGCAGTTTGGAGTGCGTGAGGCAGATCCTCTGAATACAAAAATGCTTGCAGTATAAGATACAGCTCATTATCGTAGTAGTCTAACATACTGTTTTTTGCTTTGTTATTACGATATTGAGCTGTTTGAGTATTTTTAAGTTTATAGCTAACAGCTTTTTTAATTACATCTTCTTTTTGACTCAGTGATGCAGAGAAGAGCTGTACTGTAGAAGATGTATCTTCACCTTTTGCAAAAAGAGATATGGTAATAAAGAGTAAAAAAAGTAGTAGTTTCATCATTGTTTTTTGCTTTGTCTGAGTTTAAGCATCTTTTTGGCAAGTCGATTCGCTCTTTTTAAATCATTTGCAGCAAGATAGAGTTTGAGTAGATATATACGTGCCTTTTTACTGCCGATAAACTCCTTTTGATATTTAGCAGCCAGTCTGCTGGCTTCTTTTAGATGGTTTCCTGCCTGCAGGCTTTTAAGTGCCTGCATCCAGTAGTGTAGGCGTTGTTTATAAGAGCTGCTTTTAGAAAAGAGTTTCATGTAATTGTCTGCAG
>CAZCMR010000208.1:0-1628 GCA_964499805.1 uncultured Sulfurimonas sp. | reverse complement strand
TACCACTCAAGATGGAACCACACAAAAGAGAACACTAATTGCTTACATAGATATAGAAACAGTTGATAAAATAAAATATAGAGTTTATGTGGCTTCAGATAAAGAGTTTGTTCAAAAAGTTGCAAAACTTTTTCTAGAAGAAGATAACAGTGATGATGAAACGCTTCAAGATATGACACTTGAAATGACAAATCTTATCATTGGCAGTGCAAAAGTACTTGCTCAAGCCCAAAATAGCCATGCTTTTACTATTGAAACACCAAAATTTGTACAAGATGGAGCTTTTGACTTTCCTGTTGATAAAGCCAAAACATGCAAGGTTGGAGATGCTGAGCTCACATTAGCCATTAAGGAACTCGATGCCTGATAAGCAAAAAGAAAAAACAAAAAAAGAAGAAGAGATAGAATCAGAGGATTTTTCATGGATGGACTACTCTGGAATCTTAGATATGGAAGTAGAGTTCATCTCAGACCTTGGAGAGACTGAGCTTACCGTAAAAGAGATTTTGCAACTAGAACAAGGCTCTATCATTGATCTTCACAAGCCGGCAGGTGAAAGTGTTGAAGCCTATGTCAATGGTCGCATCATAGGAAAAGGAGAAGTGATGGTTTATGAAAAAAATCTTGCTATTCGTATCAATGAAGTACTTGATTCTTCAGCAGTGTTATATTATCTTTCAAAGGAGAGAATGTAATGATGAAATACCTACTTATACTTTTACTGCCATTTTCTCTTTATGCCTCTAAAATTTTAAGCTACAACATATATGACAGAACAGACAGAGTTGATGTTATGCTTACTTTTGACACACCCTATACAGGACGTATCAAGCAGAGTAAAACAGCCAGCAAGATTATTATCAAGCTACAAAATGCATCTATAGAGTCTCCAAAAATTAAAAAACTCTCATCTGTATTTTTAAAATCAATCACGCTGACACCTATGAACAATGAGACACAAATCATTGCAAACGTACCCTCTTCAAACATCAAACTCATTGCGTCAAAAACCGCTGACGGCTATGGTCTGAGACTTCGTTTTACATCAGCAGCAGCCACACAAAAGACAGCACTCACGCAAACAGATAATAATACGCAGCAGGCACTTACAAATCTGCCAACAAAAAATGACAATGAATTCTCACAAAGTTACTATATTGTTATTTTTATTATGATTGTTGGGATTCTTATACTCTTTTATCTTCGTAAAAAGATCCCACAAAATAGCAATCAAAAAACAGCTCCAAGTAAAAAATCTACATCAAACTGGCTCTTTCAGGCGAACAATAAACAAGAGAGTACAGCTATAAACAGCACTGCTAACAATAGTTTTGCCCAAGAGGTAACTATTCGTTTTCAAAAGCCTTTGGATGAGAAAAACAGTGTTGTTATGCTGGACTTTGGAAGCGAGAGCTATCTTGTTTTAATGGGAAATGGCAACATCTTACTCGATAAGTTCCATGACAACAAACCAGTCTCTCAACAGGAGTTTGAAACAATCCTACAAGAGAGACATCAAGAACTCGAATCATTTTTACATGGAAAAGAGAGAAGTGAGACGATGAATACAAAAGAGGCGCTACAATCATATAAAGAGCGTGCAGCTTCTCTTGTCTATGGAGATGAGA
>CAZCMR010000207.1:0-1649 GCA_964499805.1 uncultured Sulfurimonas sp. | reverse complement strand
ATAGCATCTTGTATAGTCATACCATTATAATACTGCAGTTTTCCTGCTCGAATCAGGCTTGTACCTTTTGTAGTAACATAGGCACTTGAAAAGATATCACTTTGTGCAAAGATAAAAATTTTATCCTGAGGTCTGAGTTTGATCACTTTTTTATTTTGAATAACATCAAGCAGATTAAATGAGAGTGTTTCATAATTCAGATTTTTTGCATATCTTTTTAAAACAGCATAGCCAAAATAGGTCTCTGGCAAGAAAAACTGTTTCATTCCCTGACTGAGGTTCTTTTTTAAAAGTGCATTTAATGTCTTTTCTTTTGGAAGACTGTAGCTCCCTGGTCGAATGATATTTCCATAGATATTTACACTCTCAACCGAAGCAAAATCTAAAGGATAAATGTAAACTTTATCTCCATTTTTTACTTTAAAATTTTTCGCCTCATCATATGTAAGCGTATATGTTTTAATCTTCTTGTTATCTACATAGCGTTTTAATTTGATATTTGAGCGAGAAGCATCTGGTTTCATACCTCCTGCATATGCAATGAGTTGACTAAGTGTCTGTCCATTTTTCAGCTCAAAAAGTGCTGCACTGTTTACATAACCATCGACTGAAGCTAAGATACCGGCTTTATGAACAACAACGATATCACCCTGTTTTAAAACAGTTGTTCTAATACTGTTTGCTTTAAAAAGCAGATCATAAAAGTCAATATCGCGAATAATTTTCCCATTACGTTTGATCTCTAAATGGCGAACGGATGCTGTTTTGTTCAAACCTTTAGAAGCAAGTAAAAGATCTTTAATGGTAGAAAAAGATGCAAGATTGTAGAGTCCGGGAGCTTTAACATCACCCACAAGTGTTACTTGAATGGTACTGTACTTTTTCATATTTATGTAAAAATCACTCAGTTTAAAGTGATTTTTAAGATTTTCAAGAAGATGTCTTTTTGCATCAATAAACTTCATCCCACCGATGCTGATTGGTCCAAGATAAGGAAGTTCAATATTACCGTCATTGTTTACTGTAGGCGAAAATGTCTGATCTCTGTCTCCATACACATAGATAACCAAAGTATCGCCATTTGAGATGATATAATCATCTGGTGTTGGTACACTGGTACTGTTTATAATATTTTTATTGATAAAAAATTTACTTGAATAACGTACTAATTTTTTTTCAACAAGTCTTTGCTGTTTTTTACTCAAAGTCTGGTTTATAGAAGTAGCTGTTTTATAAGCAAAAGGATTAACTCTTTTCGTTACAGAAGCATTTGTTTCAAGTTTTTCTTCTGCAAGGTCTGTTTTTTCTGTACTCTCTATAT
Organism: uncultured Sulfurimonas sp.; assembly: GCA_964499805.1. Lineage (GTDB taxonomy): Bacteria > Campylobacterota > Campylobacteria > Campylobacterales > Sulfurimonadaceae > Sulfurimonas. Next base: position 328 of record CAZCMR010000207.1, on the reverse strand, counting down.
CATTCTCAACTGTCGTTGTAGCAGTATCCGTTGTTGCTTTCGTCTCTTTTGCATTTTCAAGTTTTGCTTTAACTTCTGCAGCAGTAACGCCTTTTTCTGCCATGGCAGCTTTTGCTTGTGGAGTGTTCAAGAGTGCAGGATTTGCCTCTACCGCTGCTTTGATCTGTGAAATATTTGGTGCTGCATATAAGCTTATGGTATATGCAAAGAGTATAATGAAACGTGTTAACATGAAAGTTCTATCCTAATGTCAGTATAATTTTATGCGATTATATAAAAAAAGTACTAAGAAAGAAGTTAAATATTGCCATCTGACAACAAAATTCAA
>CAZCMR010000206.1:0-1673 GCA_964499805.1 uncultured Sulfurimonas sp. | reverse complement strand
TAATAGACTTGATAAGTTTAAAATAAAAAGTCCTAATTTGTACCTAAAGGGAACCAGAAAATTCTGGAAACTAAAAAAGGTTGAAAAAATGAAAACAAACAAACCAAGTGTTTTAGAAGAAAAAAAAGTAAAAAAAGATTGGCTTAGGACTAAAGAGGTTGCTGAAAATTATGGTATAGGCGAAAGTACAGTATATTATTGGAGAAAAAAAGGTCTTATTAAAAACTGGAAAAAGCTCTCCCCACGAGTTACTCTTTACTCTTCAAAAGAGTTAGATAAACTCTTCTCCCCATCTCAAAAGATACAACTTGTAAAAAATAGAAGAAAGACAGAAGAGATGTTGTCTAAGCAAAAAAAGAGATTTGAAAAAAATATAAAATCTGATGAAGAGTTTATAGAAGAGTATTTGAGAAAGCAAAAAGCTAAAAAGAAGAGAAAACAACTTGATGAAGAGATAAATAGTTGGGAAAGTTTGACAATGAAAAACAAAGTTAAACCTATATCTAAGAGACAATTAACTCCAAGAGGAAAAACAATAGATAAAAACAATAAAGGAAATTTTGGTAAATATTTTCGCAAAAGAAAAGGACCAATGAGTCTGAAAGAGTTATTATCAAGTCGCAAATAGTTTGTAAATCTATTATCTATAAAATGTAAAGTTAAATAGTTGTAAACTATATATCTACATTTTATAGGAGATTTTAGTGACTGAAAATATAAAAGACAGAAGAATAGCATGGCAACGAAAAACCATAGTAGAAAAAAATCTTGAAATTGAGAAACTCAATAAAAAGATTGAAGAGTTAAATAAAGAGATACTCTTTTTAAATACCACTAAAAAACGAAACTTAAAACAAAAGACAAGATTAAGAGTCAAAGATATTGAAGAGATGTATCCAGTAGCTAAAAGTACAATTTGGTATTTTGTAAAGAAAAAGTATATAACTGCAACGAAGAATAGTCCTAGAGTTACAACATTTTGTGCAAAAGAAATTGAAGAGTTTTTTAAAACTCAAAATATAGAACCTTATAATGATAAATATATATCTAAAACTGCTGCCTCTCATAAAAAACTACAACAACAATCCTCCCCTAATTTAGTTAAAACAGAATCAAAATCAAGAGGTGTAGTAAATTCTAAAAAAAGACACTTTTCTTCTCCTAAATAAATAAAATATTATTTAATTTATAATAGTAAATTTAAACAGGTATGCCTATTGGACTAAAAAATTCTAGTGATTTAATCTATATTATTTAATTGATAAGCCCATATTAAGGAGTATATGAGATATTTTAGATTTCTTGGTATAGGGTAATTCCATTTTTTGAAACTACTCTAACTTTGTAAGTTGAAAATTCACCTAGTTAATTTGTATATGCAATAAGCGAGAACTAGGTTAAACCTTAGTTGAGCAAATTAAATATTAGGAGTCAATAATGATTGACACAGGAAAAAGAGTAGTTATTAAACAACAGTATATGAGAGCAAGAGAAATTGCAGATAATTATCCGATAGGATTAAGTACTATATGGGATTGGGCAAAAAAAGGACGATTAACACCAATTAAAATTACTGATGGTATGACAGTATTTTCAACTAATGAAATTGAAAAGTTGTTTAAAGGTAATGCAAAACCTAAAAAAGTTAGAAGAAGACGAAAAAGAGTATCTTC
>CAZCMR010000205.1:0-1683 GCA_964499805.1 uncultured Sulfurimonas sp. | reverse complement strand
AGAAAGTATCCGGCAGAGGTACTTTGCTTTTTTCTATTTGGGTCTTTAAGTGCAAGCAACAATCCTTTTAAAAAAGGTATTTTAGCTGAAATCTGTCAATGTGTAAATCAAGAGTAAAAAATAAAGTTGTTTTTACCCATGTTTTTTGCTTTATACATTGCATTGTCTGCAAGTTTTATGAGTGTTTGGGCATCATCACTGTCATTTGGATAGATGCTGATACCTATGCTGCAGGTTACTGTCAATTCTTTATCTTTAAATTTAATAGGAATCTGCAGTGTTGAAACTAAAAGTTGCGCAATAGTGGTAAGACTCTCTTTTGAGTCAAAATCTTCAAGTAAAATTAAAAATTCATCGCCGGCAAGCCGTGCTACAGTATCGCTTTTTCGTACACATGACTCTAAACGTTTTGCTACTTCTATGAGAACCGTGTCTCCGGCTTCATGTCCATATGTGTCATTTATCTCTTTAAAGTGATCAAGATCGATAAAAAGCAGTGCAAATTTTGTTTTGTTTCTTTTTGCTTTGATAATAGCTTGAGAGAGTCTGTCGAAGAATAGAATTCTATTTGGCAGTTTGGTTAAAGAGTCATAGTGTGCTTGGTAGGAGAGTGCCTCTTTTTGTCTGAGAATCTCTTTTTGTGCCTGTTGGACATCGGAGATTTTGATATCAAAGACTACATAGGCATCTCTGTTTTCAAAGTCGATTTTATGCATAAAAGATTGCACACCATACGTTGTTGTATCTTTTCGTCTGTGCATTGAGATGTTCATCGCATTGTGTTGCGTGAGCATTATATTTTTTATATTTTCTACCGTAGTGCTGAGAATCGACGGATTTATATCATAAATATCCATCTCTCTTATTTCACGGAGCATGTATCCCAACTCTTTGAGCGCTCCTTTATTGGCATAGAGGTATCTGTCTGTCTGAAAGTCCACTATGTAGATTTCAACTTGGGAATTATGCATTATACTAGAGAGTTCCTGACTTTTTCGCAGGAGTTTAAAGAGCTCTTTTGTCTGTTTTGCTACTTCATCTTCTAAAGACTCTTTTTGCTGTTTTAAAAGAGAGGTGAGTATCTCATTGCGCTCTTCATAGAGGTATAAAAAAATCATACTTAAAAAAATAGGAATAGTAATATAGATGTATTCAAAAAGTGTATAGTCTGGATGAGAGATACTCTCAAGAGCCAAAATAGCCAAAACAGATATTACGGAGAAAAAAAATCCAACTGTTTTGCCTTTTACAAAGAAAGCCGACAGTATCAAAACAATATACCATGTTGCAGCAACAAGACCTATGTTTTGAAAGGTAAATGTAATAAGAAAGTAGAAGATACCAAGGAGAAGAGGAATTGTAATTTGAATGGATTTTTTAGAATATCTAGTAGCTATAATAGCTAAAAAAGAGAAAAATGCTACTCCTAAGTCTGTGTATGCCTGCGCATATGCTCCGTTTGTATATCGTATCACAAAAAGAAATACCAACACAACTATCATAATAGTTAGAATAAGATTGAGCAGTATAATTTGAAGTTTTAATTCATACTCATCTTCGCTAAAATCAAACCCACCAAGTAAAAAGTTTTTGATATACATTGTTGTTTCCTATATTTCTATTGTACAGCAAACATTGTTAAAAAGCAAATCTTAAAAAATACTTATATGTTAGAGGTGTTTT
>CAZCMR010000204.1:0-1688 GCA_964499805.1 uncultured Sulfurimonas sp. | reverse complement strand
GTCCTTGAGTATTTGTTATTTTACCCGATTGACACAGATTTTTGAACGGTCCCGAGAGATTACTCTCTGTCTAACTTTTCTAAAGCTTTCTCACTCGCCTTGTTTGCTCTATCATAATAACCATCATCTTGATGTGATGCACATCCTGTAAAACTACCAACTATCACCAATATTACCAATAGTAAACTTTTATGCAACAACAACTTGATTCCTTCCATTTTCTTTCGCTCTATATAAAGCTTCATCTACTTTTTTTACTAACTCTTCTCTTGACTCTGGATCTTCATACTGTGCGACACCTATACTAATTGTAATTTTATATTTTCCATCTATTAGAGATGCTTCAACTATCTTTCTAAGTTTTTCAGCAATTACAAAAGCTTCTTCTTTACGTGTATTTTCAAGTATTATAACAAACTCTTCACCACCCCAGCGTCCAAATATATCAGTAGTACGAATATGATTTAAAACCAAGCGACTTAAAGCTTTCAAGACTCTGTCTCCCACATCATGTCCATAAGTATCATTAACAATCTTAAAATTATCTATATCAAACATAAATATACAAAAAATTTCTTTATAACGTCTATATCGCGCTATTTGGATATTTATCGCATCATCTATTTTATATCTATTATATATCTCGGTTAAACTATCTATGGTTGCAAGTTTTTTAAGCTTTTTTTCTATTTTAATGCGGTTTGTAATATCCGTACTTGTTGCAACAAAATTTTGAATAGTCTTGTTGTCATCAAACAATGGCGTTATTTTTAAATCCGCATAATAGAGCTTGTCATCTTTCGTTTTATCTATAATAATACTATGATAGTTTTTCCCTGATAATATAGTCCTCCATAGATTTTTATAAAATTCATCCGTATGCTTTGAGGATTTGAAAATATTTGTTTTATTCCCTATAAGTTCACTTTTATCATAGCCTGTTTTAACAAGTACAGAATCATTTACGTACTCTATAATGCCGTTTGCATCAGTAATCAAAACCATATCATCAGTCTGTTCCAAAGCTTTTGCAAGCAGATGAACTTTTTTACGTTCTTGTGCTGTTTCTTTATCCAAGTGATACACTTCTTCTTCTAGTTGTTTGCATCTCGTCACATCTTTGTAAAAAACTATTAACTCACCTGTTGGTAATTTTCTTACACTGTTGTAACGCCAACCATTTATTTTTTCATCTTTATTGAGTCTTGTATCAAGCTCTCTTGGCTTACCGTCTTCATAAACTTTTACTAAAATATCAAAAAGTCCAAAATCTTTGACTCCTGGAAAAGCTTCTGTTAACTTTTTTCCTATCAGCTCATCTTTAGAAATATTTTCAGTTCTCTGAGCATTTTTATTAAAGTCTACAAATACAAAATCATCCTCTTGAAATTTGTAAATGGCAACATTATCAGGAATTTCGTCTATCGCAATAGTAACATTTCTACTTGTATCTTGCATCTAAAACCCCCTCTCTTTGACTAAATGATAACTTTTATTTTCTGCTAAAAAGCTTAATTAAGATTTTTTACTCACCAAAATACCTCCTAGTACAATAAAAACTATACCTAAAAAGGTCATAGTATCTGGAAAGTTGTCCCCAAGTAGATACCCAAAACCTATGGCAAAAGGAATGTTTGTATAGCTTACAACACCTATGATACTCAGATTTGAAGCACTGTACGCTTTTG
>CAZCMR010000203.1:0-1693 GCA_964499805.1 uncultured Sulfurimonas sp. | reverse complement strand
AAAGAGAAACATTTCCACCGATAACAGGAGTAGTAAGTTCAGCACAAGCTTCTTTGATACCTAAACACCCCTCACCAAACTGCCACATCACTTCAGGGTTTTCAGGATTACCATAGTTAAGACAATCTGTAATAGCAAGCGGTCTAGCACCACTCATTGCGACATTACGTCCACTCTCTATAACAGCCGCAGCTCCACCCATTTTCGGGTCAATATAACAGTAACGTACATTACAGTCTGCACTCATAGCAAGTGCTTTTTTATTCTCTTTTACACGGATTACAGAAGCATCAAGCATCCCGCCTTTTTTCACTGTATTTGTCTGTACCATTGAATCATACTGCGTATAGATCCATGATTTATCTACAACTTCCATTGACTGCGTTAATTTCTCAAACGCCTCTTGATTTGGAACTCTGTCAAAATCATCAATACTGACTTTATGAATCTCATCAAGATAAGCAGGCTTTTTCATAGGACGGTTAAGTTCTGGTGCCTCTTCAGAAACAGGATCAACAGGAACTTCAGCTACTTTTTCACCATGCCAAAAGAGTTCCATATTTCCAGTTGCAGTCACTTCACCAATTACAGCAGCATCAAGATCCCATTTTTCAAAGATCTTAATAATCTCTGCTTCACTTCCTTTTTTTGCACAAAGAAGCATACGCTCCTGAGATTCTGAAAGCATAAAATCATAAGGGGTCATTCCCTCTTCACGGGCAGGTACTTTATCGAGGTGCATAATCATTCCACTTCCTGAACGACCTGCCATCTCAAATGAAGAAGATGTAAGTCCGGCTGCACCCATATCCTGAATACCAACAACATGGTCAGTTTTGAAAAGTTCCAAGCACGCTTCAAGCAGAAGTTTTTCAGTAAACGGGTCACCAACTTGAACAGTAGGACGAAGAGATTTTGACTCTTCTGTAAAAGAGTCTGAACTCATTACAGCTCCACCAAGTCCGTCACGTCCTGTTTTTGCTCCAACATACAAAACAGGATTTCCTATACCTTCCGCTTTTCCGTAAAAGATTTCATCCGATTTTGCAATACCTAAAGTAAAGGCGTTAACAAGGATATTTCCATTGTAACACTCATCAAAACTTGTCTCACCACCAATAGTCGGAACACCCATACAGTTGCCATATCCGCCGATACCTTCAGTAACACCACGAACAAGATAACGTTGATGCTTAGAAATATCATCTTTGTTAAGTACATTTCCAAAACGCAGCGCATTTAGGTTTGCAACAGGACGCGCACCCATAGTAAAAACATCACGCATTATCCCACCAACACCGGTTGCAGCACCTTGGTATGGTTCAATAAAGCTCGGATGGTTATGTGACTCCATCTTAAAGACAGCTGCATATCCATCACCAATATCTATAACACCGGCATTTTCACCTGGTCCCTGAATAACCCATGGAGCTGATGTAGGAAATCCTTTTAGATGGACCTTAGAAGATTTATAAGAGCAGTGTTCACTCCACATAGCTGAAAATATACCTAATTCAACCAAATTTGGCTCACGACCTAAAATCTCTTTTATATGTTTGTAATCTTCTTGTGAAAGTTTATGATTTGCTAACTGTTCATCAATGTTTTCTAATTGTTGGCTCACGGATGTTTCCTAAAAATTGGTTTTTAAAGAGGGATTATATCAAAAGGTTTGTAAAAGTTGTTTTAATGA
>CAZCMR010000202.1:0-1707 GCA_964499805.1 uncultured Sulfurimonas sp. | reverse complement strand
CTATTTTACTTTTTGTAAATGCAATAGTTGATTTTTATCAGGAATCAAAAGCACTCAATGCTATCTCGGTACTTAAGAAAAAACTTGCTCGTCGGGCTGTTGTTCTGCGTGATGGAAAATGGCAGGAGATAGATGCAAAAGAGATAGTGCCTGATGATATTATAAAAATAAAAATAGGCGATATCGTTCCTGCGGATGTAAGACTGCTTGAGGGTGCTGATTTTTTACTGGTTGACCAATCAGCACTTACGGGAGAGTCACTTCCTGTACATAAAAAAGTAGGTGATGAGCTCTATGCCAATGCTATTGTTAAACAAGGTGAGATGATAGCCAAGGTTACAGCAACAGCAAAAAATACCTATTTTGGAAAAACAGTTGGACTTGTTGCTAAAGCACAAAGTGAAGAGGTGAGCCATTTTCAAAAGATGGTAATTAAAGTCGGTAATTTTCTTATTATTTTGACACTTTTTATGATTGCCATTATTATTTATCATGGCATTACAACCAATCAGCCTACTATGGAACTGCTTGTTTTTGCTCTTGTTTTGACGATTTCGGCCATTCCTGTGGCAATGCCGGCAGTGCTCACAGTTACCATGGCTATAGGGGCTCAGGCACTTGCAGCAAAAGAGGCTATAGTAAGCCGTTTGGCTGCCATAGAAGAGATAGCAGGAATGGATGTACTGTGCTCTGACAAAACAGGAACACTTACGCAAAACCGCATGAGTCTAGCAGAACCCTACCTTACAACTGACTACACGGCGGATACGTTAATGATTTATGCAGCCCTTGCAAGTAAAGAAGAGAATCATGATCCTATAGAAAAACCTATATTTGATTTCATTCATCAAAATAAATTAGAGGACAAGCTTCCTCTGCAAAAACTAAAAAAGTTTCTGCCTTTTGACCCTGTACATAAAAGAACAGAGGGCATATATGAAGATAAAGATTGCGAAATTATATATACCAAGGGTGCACCGCAGGTTATCATAGAACAAAGTGATGACAAAGAGTTTGACAGGGAAGCTGCTTATAAAGCTGTAGAAAACTTTGCCTCCAAAGGATTTCGTACACTTGGTGTTGCGTATAGAAAATGCGAAGAAGATATGTACCATTTTGTAGGGCTTATTCCTCTATTTGATCCTCCTCGTGAAGACTCTATAGAAGCTATCACAGAAGCAAAGAACAAAGGTATAAGTGTAAAAATGATTACCGGAGACAATATTGCCGTTGCAAAATATATTGCTTCTTTATTAAATATTGGTGATAAAATTCAAGATATTCATACCCTTAAAGGTGAATCGATTGAAGAGTATATTTATCTCTCAAAAGTGCTCTCAAAAGCCATTGCCGAGTCAATGTACCCAGATGCTTCAAAAAACGAAATTGAAGAAACTGTTAAGAAAATAATGAAAAAAGTTCAAAAAGAACTTTATAATATGCCACTGCCTAAAGGGAGTGTTAAAAAACATGAGTCTGAAATTATTGCTTTAATTGAAGATGCTGATGGTTTTGCACAGGTTTTTCCTGAAGATAAATACTTTATAGTCGATGAGTTGCAAAAAGCCGACCATATAGTAGGAATGACAGGTGATGGTGTCAATGATGCACCGGCACTTAAAAAAGCAGACTGTGGTATCGCAGTCAGTGGTGCTACTGATGCCGCGCGTGCAGCAGCAGACATCGTACTGATGGCACCTGGACTGA
>CAZCMR010000201.1:0-1713 GCA_964499805.1 uncultured Sulfurimonas sp. | reverse complement strand
CGTGGAATCTTCCCACAAGACCATGCAAACGCAGAGGTTATCAACCTGGTTGACCGTGGCGGGCTTTTTGCTTCAACCTATGAGTGGGATGAGCTGCGTGCAAAAGTAAAACGTGACGGTATGCGTAATGGTTATCTGATGGCGGTTGCACCAACTTCATCTATTTCTATCCTAACAGGAACGACACAGGCTATTGAACCGGTATTTAAACGTAAGTGGTTTGAAGAGAATTTATCTGGCCTTATTCCGGTAGTTGTTCCAAAACTCTCTCCAGAGACTTGGAGCTACTACACACCTGCTTATGACTTAAACCAAACAGTACTCATCAAAGCTGCGGCAATTCGTCAGAAGTGGATAGATCAAGGGCAATCGCTCAATATCTTTATAACACTTGATAAAGCAAGTGGGCGTTACTTAAATGAGATTTATATGCTTGCATGGAAACTTGGACTCAAATCTACTTACTACCTCAGAAGTCAATCTCCTGAGATGGCAAGTGATGTAGAGGACAGATCTATGGAGTGTGCCGGGTGTCAGTAGAGAGTTTGCGTGAGCGTTTTAGCAACTTTGTAGATGCTGAGCTTCGTTCACTTGAAGTTCTCTCACCGACAGAGATAACACTTACAATGGCTCTGCAGGACAAAGCACGTGACTTTGACTGGATAACACTCCAACTTCATTTTAGCGGTGTTAGTGATGCGCGCTTAGTTAATGAGAAGCAACTTGGTTTCATTGATATGAGTAATGGTGTAACGTTTTTAAAAGAAGGAACTCTTTTTGCTTTTGGTATAGATGAGTGTTGTAATATAGAAGATATTAAGAATCAAACACTCTATATAATTGCAAAAACACTCAAAACAACTGAAAGTACATTTTAAAAGGACAGTTATGGCATACAAGGTAAAATCACCAATATTAGGTTTTGAAGATACAAAAGAGGTAGAATTTCAAGAGATTGATTTACTTTTTTCATCTATGAAAGATGCAAAAAATGAAAATATTTCCTTTACACTTGTCAATCCTTTTTTACTACGTGAATATGACTTTGAAATTTCAGACGAAGCAAAAGAGCTTCTCTCAATTAATGATGACTCAAAAATCAGTGTATACAATATTTTACTTCTGCAAAAGCCTCTTGAAAAATCACTTATCAATTTTTTAGCACCACTAATAGTCAATCATGACACCAAACAAGTTGCACAAATAATACTTGAACCCAAACAGTACCCTGATTATGGAATGGCTGAAACGATAGAGTCTTTTAAAAAAGCATAATAATATGAAGAAATATCTTGTTACTGATGACTCTAAACTTGCTAGAAAAACACTGATAAAATCACTCAAAGAGTATGTTATAGAAGAAAAAATTTTTGAAGCAAACAATGGATTTGAAGCTTTAAAACTTATACTCAAAGAAAAACCTGATGTAGTTTTTTTAGATCTTACTATGCCTGTAATGGATGGTTATAAAGTCATACCAAAGATAAAAGATATTAACCCTGATATAAAAATAGTTGTTGTTTCTGCAGATATTCAAGAAAAAGCAAAAGAGAAGGTCTATGCGCTTGGAGCAAATCTCCATGTGCAAAAGCCTATAAAGAGTGATAAAATGAAAGCAATTTTGGAAGTCATTTAGTATGCAGGAAAACAAAATCACCCTGACTGAAGATGAAAAAGATGTACTCCAGGAGCTGATGAACATAGCCTATGGCA
>CAZCMR010000200.1:0-1714 GCA_964499805.1 uncultured Sulfurimonas sp. | reverse complement strand
TCGGATATGGTGATCTAAACTTTAAATATCTCTATAAAGAGAATCAATTTGGATTTAAAATAAGAAATAATCTTCGAACAAGCCAAAATAAAGGTTCTGTTGCCTTTACTTTTTCACGACCTGTCTATAATTTTAATACAATATACTGGTACATAAAATACTTTAACGGTTATGGTGAGAGCCTTATCGACTATAATCGAAATGTATCAAAAATCGGCTTTGGAATTTCACTCTACAGGGGCTTGTTTTGAAAAAAAATATATACACACTAGTTCTTTTCTTCTTACTTTTTGGCAGTTCGTCTATCTACGCTGATACATATGCCTTTACATTTGATGATGATGGTTTTGCAAACACTGCTCAAGACAGTCGGTATACCGGCGGTCTTTTTTTTACCTGGATGAGTGAAAACAATGACTCACTCTATGATCTGCCAATTATGGAGGACTTGAAAACCAACAGTGCAATCTCTTTGAGCTCTTTGATTTTTACACCAAGAAACAAAAGAAGTAAAACACCAATATATGATGATATGCCCTATGCAGGCTATGCAAAACTGAATTTTTTACTTTATAAATCAAGCAGCACATATTTTCATGAATTTGGCATAAATGTAGGAATAGTCGGACCCTCTGCAAAAGCAAAACAGCTACAGTCTGAATTTCATCATCTTATAGGTCACTCTAAGCCCGATGGTTGGGATACGCAACTGCGCGATCACCCAACCATAGGACTCTCTTATAATTTTGCAGTAAAATCCTTTAAAACTAATCTAAAATACTTTAAATTTGACTGGACAAACAACATACGGGCTGATGCAGGAAATTTTTACAGTGGCGCTTTAGTGGCAACATCGTTTAGAATAGGAAGCCGGTTCTATGATACTTTTACAACTACCGGAAATTTTATAGGTGGTTATGAGAGTGATTTGCTCAATTTTGATGCAACTAAAAACTTCAATTGGGACATAACATTTGGGCTTTTTGCAAATAAAGTATTTAATTATTATATTGTTGATAGAGCCAGAGATATTGGTTATGAGATACCGGACATTGGCTATATCACCGGGGAAGAGGTTACATACAGTCTCTATTATAAAAAGGTGCAATACTCCTTTAAACTAAAATCTGTTTATCTCAGTAACAATCACTTTTTGTCAAAAGCATCAAAGCAGTGGGGTGGTATAACTGTGAAGTGGAAGTTTTAAAATGTTACCTAGGTAACAGAAGATAATTTTATAATCTATTATACTTACAGTGAATAAAAATTAAAACAAAGAGGTGTAACATGTTAGAAGAGATGAAAAAAGAGATACGTCAAGGTATCGAGAAGTTAAACGAAACAGGTAAAATGACTGCCGAGGAGATAAAGGCAGTAACACAAGAAGCTGTGGAAAAAGCAGTGCAAAAAAGCAAAGAGGGCATTAATGAGATAAATGAGATTGCCAAAGAAGCTGCAACTACCGCAGTAGAAGAGCTTAAGAAGCTAGAACAAGAGACAAAAGAGAATGTTGATGCTGTTGTTGAAGGTGTCTTAGAGGGTGCTAAGCAAAAGGCACAAGAGGTGATTGATACACTTGATGCTGAGATGCTAAAAGCAAAATATAAACTCCAAGAGACAAAAGAGGAGTTGGCACTAAAACTCAAAGATGCACTTGATGGTGTCAAAGAAGCGGCAAGCAGATTTGCAGATGAGAGCAAAGAACACATAGAAG
>CAZCMR010000199.1:0-1715 GCA_964499805.1 uncultured Sulfurimonas sp. | reverse complement strand
TAACTATTTATTCAACGAACATTATATCCCAAATAACTCCAAATAACGGAATTAAATCCCATTGAAAATGTCCGTTAATTGTTTAAAAATATAATAAAATGCAGTATTTTAAGAGTATTGTAGATTTTTGTGTTACTTTTCTTAAAAATATCATGTCCTTTTAATGAATATAAAGTGTTAAAAAGGACAAAGTGTTGATTTAATTGTCGAAAAATCCATTAAAAGGACATTTTGTCCCTTAATGAAACTATCGTCGTCTAGCCCATCTCGCAAAGTATCTTGCGGGGGCAATGCTTTTGTCTATCTCTTTGTCAGTGAGAATATGCTCTTTGAGAATGTTTGACAGATACGGTGCGAGAACGAAGCCGTATCCTCCACTTCCATTAATGATGTAGAGATTTGGGTAGTAGGTGAAGGCATCATATTTGATGCGTTTGTCTTGCAGTCTGTTTCCGCAGGATGCGATGGTCTCATTTGACATGATGAGCTTTCCAAGCAGAGGCATGTAGTCCACCGAACCTGAACGCAGTCCTACATAATCTTTAAGGATCTCCACATCATCGAGATTAACAGTTCTTGCCGCTTTTTCCAAGAGCTCCTCTCTGCCTTTTTGAATGTCATACGCTTCTTTGTTTTTCTGTGGATGGTAGTGGATGTTGTGTGTAGCACCGATTGCCAAGATGCCGTCATTACTTTTTGAGATGGAGACAAACTGATGGAGTGAACAGAGATTTTGCGAAGAGGTTTTAACATCTACTCTGTGTCCCCATATTCCCCGCACATCGATATAAGGCTCTTTGATGACATTTTCATACGCACCTGTCGCCAAAACAACCTCTTTTGCGCTGTAAGTCTCATTTATCACCCAAAAACCATCATCATAGTAAAGATCTGTAACTTCTTCTCTTCTAAACGCAGCACCTATGCTCATCTCTTGGCAAACCTTCTGGGCAGTGACTATCGCTGCATTTAGAGAGATGTGTTCTCTGCTTTTTGCCTCGGGAGTTAAAGAGTCCAGCATGCTTTTTGGCACATCTAGCAGTTCAAATTCGCAGTTTTCTTTGTACTCACGAAGCATTGCATCATCTTTGTCATCTTTTGCGATATGCAGGAGTTGGGATTTTGTAAAAGCATTTGGAAAGTTTGTTTCGTAGTAAGTAAGAGAGTATCTAAACGCAGTGTTTAGCATCTCTTTAAGCTCTCCTGATCTTGAGAACTTGGGAGAGATAAAAGCACCGGCCGCACCGCTGCCGCCGCTTGCTATGCCGTCTTTGTCGAGCAAAAGAACACTTTTGCCCTCTTGTATGAACTCATAAGCCACACTACAGCCATTTATGCCAGCCCCAATGATAGCTATGTCATACATCTTGGCTCTCCTAAACACTTACCTCTTTAATATCTGCGATATTCAAGATACTTTTGTAGATGGAAGCTACAAGTGCTTTTCTGTTGTTCTTTATCTTCTCATCCTCTGCGTTTACCATCACATTTTCAAAGAAAGCATCAAGCTCAGGTTTGAGGCCAAAGAGTGCATCAAGCTCCTCTTCATAACTCTCGTAACTTTTTGCACTCACCTCTTTGTATCTGTTGTAGAGAGTTTTTTCCGCATCTTCTACAAGAAGTGACTCATCAACACTCAAGTCACCACTAAGGTCAATATCTTTTGTAATGTTCGCCACACGTTTAAAGGTAGAGAATATCTCATCAAAACCTTC
>CAZCMR010000198.1:0-1731 GCA_964499805.1 uncultured Sulfurimonas sp. | reverse complement strand
TCGCAAGTTTTGCTATATCTTTTTTCGTTTTTGGAACACTTTTTTTACCTTTGCCCTCAAAACCAAGTACAACAAGTTTAACAGGTGCTGTTCCTGCTCCTATCATACCTATTTTAGAAGCTGCTGCTTTTGAGAGATCAATAATTCGGTTGGAGACAAAAGGACCTCTGTCATTGATGCGTACTACAGTACTTTTACCATTTCTGAGGTTTGTTACCTTTACAATAGTGTTCATAGGCAGTGTCTTATGTGCTGCAGTCATTGCCCACATATTGTAGCGCTCACCGTTTGATGTCAGTTTGCCATGAAAATTTGGTCCGTACCAGCTTGCCGTTCCTCTAAAAGTATCTCCGGCATTGACCACAGTTGGGTAGTACTTCACACCGCGTACAACATAGGGACGCATTGTTGCGTGAGAGTACTTTTTCTTTGGTGGTGTAGATCGGTAGAGACTGCTGTCATCACTGTATGTTTTAGCCGGTGAGTAGTTATAGCTTCTATACACACCATGTCCTCGTGTACTACAGGCAGTCATAAAAAGTGCTGCAGTTACAATAGTTACTAAAAAAAGTTTATTCATAGATTTTTAACCTCTCACCTACACGAATTAAAGATCCACGTATATGGTTTTGACGACGAATGTTCTCTACGCTCACACGGTATCTTTTTGCAATAGACTCCAAAGAGTCACCTCTTTTGACCATATAGTAGTTTTTAGAAGCCACTCTATGCAAAGAACTTTTTTTAGGAATGGGAATAACAAGTTTTTGTTTGATATGGAGTCTGTTACTGTGAAGATTGTTAAAGTCTTTGATAACTCTGTAAGAAACACCATATTTTTTTCCTATTTTTGAAAGGTTGTCACCTTTTCTTACGATGTGAATCTTATAGATGTTTTTAATCGGCTCTGATTTATAGCGCTGTTTAAACTCAGCCAGCTTTATATAAGGTATGTATATCTCATAACCGCCTTTATATGGAGGAACAAAGTCATACTTAAGGTGACGGTTGAGCTTTTTTAGGTCTGCTAATGGAATGTGTAAAAGCTCTGAAATTCTACGGAGTGACTCTCCGCTTGAGAGCTTAACCGTTGCTATAGAGTAGGCATTTGCACGATTAAGAAGATACTCATACTCACTGTGAAGCAGATATTGTTCATCATTTCCAATAAGTGCCAAAGCGATAATTTTACGAATATAGTTACGGCTTTCACGAGGAATGAAGTGCTTTTTATCATCTAAAAGAACAGAAATCTCATCACTGCCTGCTTTTTTGATGGCACGGGAGAGTCTTCCCTCTCCACAGTTATATGCTATGGCTGCAAGGTACCATTTTCCAAATCGTTTGTGCAGACGTGAGAGATATTTTGCTGCTGCTTTTGTAGATTTGATAAGATCACGTCGCTCATCTACATACTCATCGATTTTAAGACCGTATTTTTTTGCAGTATAGGGCATAAACTGCCATAAACCTGCTGCGCGTTTGCTCGAGTAGGCTTTTGTACGGAAGTTTGACTCAGCCATTGCAAGGTATAAAAACTCCTGAGGAACATCGTATGCTGAGAGCGTGTCTTTAATAGCGGGAATAAAAAGATATGCTTCTTCCATCGCACGGAAAAAGTGTTTGTCTTTCTCGCGTGTACGGCGCTTCATTTTGTTCATGACAGGGTCGTACAGAAATGCAGGCTCTATATCAAAAGAGTCAAGCAGTGCCAGCTCTTTTTTATAGTTG
>CAZCMR010000197.1:0-1734 GCA_964499805.1 uncultured Sulfurimonas sp. | reverse complement strand
CAAATCGTGCTACTGAAATTCTTGGTGGTGATTTTAGAAAAGAGAAACTTGTTCATCCTAATGATGATGTAAATAAATCTCAATCTTCAAATGACACATATCCTACTGCACTTCATGTTGCTGCTGTTATTGCTGTTGAAGAGCAGTTACTTCCTGCTATTGCAAAACTGAAGGCTACTCTTCAAGCGAAAAGTGAAGAATTTTCTCATATAGTTAAAATTGGTCGTACACATCTTCAAGATGCTACACCGCTTACACTTGGTCAGGAAATTTCTGGTTGGGTTGAAATGCTCGCTAAATCTGAAAAGATGGCAAAAGATTCACTTGAAGCTGTTCGTGAACTGGCTCTTGGCGGTACAGCAGTTGGAACAGGACTTAATGCGCACCCTGAACTTGGTGAGCGTGTTGCAAAAAAACTAAGTGAACTTACTGGTCATGATTTTATCACTGCGCCAAATAAATTTCACGCACTTACTTCTCATGATGCACTAGTATTTGCACATGGTGCTCTTAAAGCACTATCAGCTGATATGATGAAAATCGCAAATGATGTCAGATGGTTGGCGAGCGGTCCTCGTTGTGGAATAGGGGAGATTGAAATTCCTGCAAACGAGCCAGGATCTTCTATTATGCCTGGTAAAGTGAATCCTACTCAATCTGAGGCAGTGACTATGGTTACATGTCAGGTAATGGGAAATGATGCGACTATCGGTTTTGCTGCATCACAAGGTAACTTTGAACTAAATGTATTTAAGCCGGTAATTGCTTATAACTTTTTACAGTCAGTAAGACTTTTAAGTGATTCTATTGTTTCATTTAATGATAATGCTGCTATTGGCATTAAACCAGTTGAAGATAAAATTGATTATTTCTTAAATAACTCATTAATGCTAGTAACTGCACTTAATCCATATATTGGATATGAAAATGCAGCGAAAATTGCGAAAACAGCACATGCGAACAACTCAACATTAAAAGAGACAGCAATTGAGCTGGGTCTTTTAACTGCAGAGCAGTTCGATGAGTATGTTAAGCCAGAAGAGATGATTGCACCAAAAGCATAAAGCTAAGTGTAATTTTAATTTAAAAATAAGGAGAATAGATGAATATACATGAGTATCAAGCGAAACAGATTTTTGCTAAATATGGTGTACCTACACCAAAAGGTAAAATTGCTCATACAGTTGATGAAGCTGTAGAGAATGCAAAAGAGTTAGGTGGGCCTGTTTGGGTTGTTAAAGCACAGATTCATGCAGGTGGCCGTGGACTTGGTGGCGGTGTAAAACTTGCTAAAAGCATAGATGAAGTTAAAGAGCTTACAGAAGAAATTCTTGGAATGACACTTGTAACACATCAAACGGGACCAGAAGGTAAGCTTGTTCAAAAAGTTTATATTGAAGACGGTGCTGATATTCAAGATGAGCTTTATCTTTCAGTTGTTCTTGATCGTGCTGCTGAAATGCCAATTATCATGGCTTCTACTGAAGGTGGTATGGATATTGAAACTGTTGCTGAAAAGACTCCAGAAAAAATTATTAAAGTTCAAGTTGATCCATCAATTGGTTTTCAAGGCTTTCATGGTCGTGAATTAGTATTTGGTCTTGGTATTACAGACAAAGTACAACAAAAAAATATGATCAACTTTGCTAAAAAACTCTATACACTTTATATGGATAATGATGCAGAGATGATTGAAATCAATCCACTTATCAGAACAGGTGAGGGTGAATTTAT
>CAZCMR010000196.1:0-1739 GCA_964499805.1 uncultured Sulfurimonas sp. | reverse complement strand
AGTATTTTGTTGAGAGAGACAAGAGAGTTATAAGCACGAGATTTATAAAGAATATGGTCAAGTTTTGCAAGAACAACAAAGATTGAATTCTCCATATGGTAAGATTGTTCCACCATGGTATTTGAGCCATCGCTCAGCTCGATAAGTGTGCTTTCAAACTCTTCGATTTTTTGAGTTGATGCATCAACAGTTACTTTCATATTTTCAGAGCTTTCTTGAATCTCACTCATTCCCTGCTGGAGAGATTTGATTGAGATTGCTATCTCGCTTGTCGCTTTGTGAGTGCGTTCTGCAAGTTTTCTTACTTCATCGGCAACTACGGCAAAGCCACGACCATGCTCACCTGCACGTGCTGCCTCTATAGCAGCGTTGAGTGCAAGAAGATTTGTTTGGTCTGCAATATCAGTGATAAGTTCAATAACAGAAGTGATGCTTACAGTCTGACTGGCGAGTTCTTCTATGTTGGCATTGTTCATGGTTGCCTGTTCATTAAGGTTGTGCAGTTCTGATACGACTATGTCAATATTTTGACGGGATGTATTTGCTTTCTCTGCTGCATAGCGGGTAGACTCTGTTATGTTTTTAATCGCTTCAATATTTGTTTTTAAATCGCTTTGTATAACAGTAAGTGATTCAGAAACATTAACACTTTTTACACTGAGTTTTGCATTAAAAGAGTCACGGAGCGCTTTTTTATACTGCTCTTTCATAAAGTCTATACTTTTTGCGACATTTTGAATCGCTATGAGAAATTCTCCATGCATTCCCTCTGTTGAGATTGCCTTTTCAAACTTACCTTGAGATGCATTGGTAATTGCTGTATTTACTTCATGAATCATAGTCTCGATATGTTCAATGAGTTTTTTGAGTGCACATCCCATCTGATCGAGTTCTGTATCACCTTCTGATTGGATTTGCTCTTTTTTGCTAAAGTCACCACTAGAAGCAGTTTCGATAAGATTTTTAAATTGATTGATACCAGAGATGATGGATGTTCTTATTTTTATAGTAAGAAGAAATAAAACTACTATAATAGTGATACTTGCAAAAAGAACGAATACACGATAAAAGTTAATATCTTTAGCCATTATCTCCATCTGTTCTTTAAAGGCATCACGCTTGTTTTTTACAAACTCTTTAAAGTATTTCCGTGATTCTGCTGCAAGAGGAGAGAGTTTTGCTTTATATGCATGATATATTTTTTCTTTGTTACTCTGAATATCATCAGAAGATAAACCATCAAGATATTTATAGGCTTCTTTTATAAAGCGCAGAGTTGAAGTTTTTGACTTTTGAAGAAGTGCATAGTCTGCATCGCCCTCTAAAATAGTTTCTAGTTTTTGGAAGTTTTTTTCAATCGCTTCAATATTTTCTCTTAGCTCACGCTTATCTTTTTCAAGATCTCCACCAAGCATAATATCTCTGTCATTTCTACTGATATAGTTCATTCTTTTTTCTATATCATAGATAGTCAAAGAGGTCTCTATAAGTTTCTCTTTGATCTTTGTAAATTCACTCTCCATACTGCTAAGTGCATAGTAGGTAAATCCTGCGGCACCGATTAATGATACGGTTATAACCACTGTTAAAATCCACATTTGACTTTTAATACTTACATCTCTAAACATATGTAAACCCCTTTTTACATTTTGAAATTTTGAGTATTTTATCATAAAAATATGACAAGTTATATTAAAAAATCAAATAATATAAATTTTAAAATGTCTCTAAAATGCCCT
>CAZCMR010000195.1:0-1745 GCA_964499805.1 uncultured Sulfurimonas sp. | reverse complement strand
AGTCAGTTGCCAGAAGCGGATTTAATCGAGAAGGGTTTGCAGAGGTTGCAAGCTGTAGTGTACTTGCCTGCAGGGAGAGTAGTAAGAAAGACAGAATAAAAAAAACTACTCGCATATAACAATACCCTCTTTTTGAGGGTATTATATAAAAATTTTCATTAATGCTAAAACTTATAGTTGGCAATCACACGGTATTGAGAAAGAAGTTTTAGCTGAGTAACATTTCCTAGTTTATCTGCACCTGCATTCTCTTCTACCCAGATACCTTTGAGTGCAAAAGAGAGTACTTTATCATACTTATAAGCAAGGACTGCATTATAATCATACTGCGCACCTTTCGTAAACTTTGCATTTGATGTGCGCATTGCAGCTGCCGTTAAAGAGACACCTTTTAGTCCCACTCCGTCAAAACGCTGCTTGTAAGCAATCTTGATAGCCTCAGAACCACCTATGTAGATACTGTCAGCTTTGAGTGCATTGCCATAGATGGATTGAAAAAGGTCATTTGATGTTATCATATTTGTAAAGAGCGGTGTACCATCCCACGGAAGCACCAATGAGTCATGATATTTATCATCTTTGAGAACTTTTGAGTATGCTAGAGTCAATGTTCCATAATCCAGTGTACCTGAAACAGTCGCACCAAATGCATTAGAACGTACCTTCTTAGCACCCGTTATAGAACCGGCTTTAGCAAGATTATCTTCTGCATTTCCTATACTTCTTTGATTGATATACTGTACTGCCATATGAAACTTGATACCTTCAAGTGTTGTATCGACAACTGCATCTAAATACACAGAGTTTATAAAGTCCTTTGCATAACAATCATATGCATTTATTTTAAGAGCATCTTTTTTATAATTATAGTTTGCCATCAACATATAAGTACCATCAGAACCGGTAACTGCTTTTGTATCATCTCCTAAAGCATGCTCAATTATATTTACAAACGCATCCGATGTTCTTTGTTTAAACTCTGTAATGTAGTCAAACCCTACCCTATTTGATGCATTGATTACATAAGAGGTATAGAGACCATTAAAAGTTGAAGGCAGCATTCTCACCTCTTTGGCATGCATCAGTGGTGTTTTGATAACTTTACGTCCATATGTTACATTTGCACCTTTGTAATCAAAGCCGATGTATGCCTCACCAAGAACTGAAAAGCCTTTTGTAGCATCACCACCACGAGAACCGTTATCTTTGGCAATAATGGAAGTATCTACCTTTGCAGGGTTATCATTGAGTAAAAAAGGATTGGTTGTCATAAAAGTCACAGCTGCACTAAGACCTTTAAAACGTGCTGTTTTAAAACCAAGCTGTCCACCGATAGAGTTTGCGTGAGCCGATGTATCTGCCTGATTTGTATAGGTTTTATCTTTATCTGTTTGGATGTAATAGTATTTGATATTCCCATAGGCTTTTCCTTTTGAAAAAAGCTCTGTAAGGTTATTTGCATCAGAATTAGCACTTAGAGAAGTTGCAAAGAGTGCTGCTAGCAAAATATTGTTTATTCGTTTCATATTGTATTCCTTGAAAATTTCGCTGTTATGATAACAAATACTTTATTAAGAAGAATATGATTTAATTTATTTTTGTGAAAAATTGATAAAGTGAATTGGAGAGGAAGATAAAAAAGAGTCTTTCCAGAGCCAAAGCCCTGAAAAGAGACAAAACGATAAAAGATTAACGCTTTGAGAACTGGCGAGAACGACGTGCTTTTCTCTTACCTGGTTTCTTAC
>CAZCMR010000194.1:0-1750 GCA_964499805.1 uncultured Sulfurimonas sp. | reverse complement strand
CTTTTGCTTTTGCACTCTCTTTTTTCCTCTTTGGCTGGTTTAGTCACAGTGCATATAATCCGTCAAATCGTATTAAACAACCTACATTGCTGGAAAAAATAAAAAAGAATAAAGAACTCAATGTTATCTTGCTTAATGCTCCCTCAACATACTTTATCGGTGCAGAAGGACCACAGGGTTTTGAGTATGATCTCTTAAAAGCCTATGCCAATCATCTGGGAGTTGCTCTAAAAATCACTCCGGCACATACGGTAAAAGAGGCTTTGGAGTTGAGTAAAAATAAAGATATTCATATAACATCAGCTGCCTTGGCAAAAACCCCTTCAAGACAAAACAAGTACCATTTTGGGCCATCATATTTTGAGGTCCAAGAACAGGTCATATGTAACAGAGGAATGCTGGGTTCTTCAAAATTTCCTCGTGATGTCGAAGACCTAGAAGGGCTCTCTATTATGGTCGGAGAAGATACAAGTTACAGCGAGAACCTCCAAAAACTTAAAAATGATGGTTTTGACATCAACTTTACCACAACTTCTGAATATTCAACCGAAGAACTTTTAGAGATGGTTGCCAAGCATGAGATAGACTGCACAGTGGCTGACTCAAACATATACTCTTTAAACTTAAAGTTCTTTCCGGAAATCTCTTTGGCCTTTTCTATCAGCGGACGTGAGCAGCTTGCATGGCTGCTGCCAAAAGATGCCAAAGAGTTAGAAGCCGATATGTACACATGGCTTAATGATTTTAACCAAAAAGGAAAAATGACTCAGCTTAAAGATCACTACTATTCGTATGTACTCTTTTTTGACTACTACAATACAAAAATGTTTTACAAGCGTATAAAATCTCGACTGCCAAAGTATAAAAAATATTTTCAAGAAGCAGCAGAGAGATTTGAGATACCTTGGACACTTTTAGCATCACTCTCATATCAAGAGTCGCACTGGAACCCTAAGGCAAAAAGCTTTACAGGGGTACGTGGTCTTATGATGCTTACAAAAAAGACAGCAAAAATTCTAGGTGTTAAAAACAGACTCAACCCAAAACAGAGCATTATCGGTGGTACGCGTCACTTAAAACAGATGATCAAATTTGTTCCAAAAGAGGTTGAGGGTGAAGATAGACTCAAGTTCGCACTCGCTGCTTATAACATTGGTATGGGACATATTTATGATGCACAAAGGCTTGCAACAAAACTAGGGCTCAATCCAAACTCATGGCGTGATCTTAAAATAGTTCTGCCTCTGCTTTCTCAAAAAAGATACTACAAAACATTGAAATACGGGTACGCACGTGGCAGTGAGCCTGTGAAGTATGTTGAGGCAATTTATAACTATAAAGAGATTTTAGATAAAAGTGAAAAAGAAAAACAGCTCAAAGAGCAAGAAGATAACAATGTAACAAAGAGAGCGCAGGAGTAACTCTTACTCTGCACGTCCAAGTTCACTTAAAAAGGCTTCCATATCATACTTGACTCTATACTCTGGAGTCATAATATGTATGAGAATATCCCCAAGATCAACAACAACCCAATCACCACTCTCATCAACATTGTTAAATGACTCCTGTGGTTTGAGCTCTTTTTTGAGATGGTCTAAAAGTGCCAATGTATGTTTTTGTCCAAGTGATGAAGCGATGATGGCATAATCAACAAAGTAGTTCTTCTCACGCAGATCAAATGCCTCAATCGCCTCAGCTTTATGCTTGTCTAGTATCTTTGTAATGTTTTCAATTCTGTTTTGCATTGTGT
>CAZCMR010000193.1:0-1753 GCA_964499805.1 uncultured Sulfurimonas sp. | reverse complement strand
TATTATTTCAGGACTTGAAAAGTAGTAGAAAGAATTGCTATCCTGCGTTTAAACGCAGTGATAGTGTAGTTATATTTTAGACTCTATAAAATGCTGCATTTCTAAAACGATTTCTTCTATCGTTCCTTCTCCCGAAATGACTTTTAAAAGATTTTTTTGTCTGTAAAAATCTCTGATCTCTTTAAGAGGTTCCATATAAACATTCATACGATTGTTAAAAACTTCATTGTTGTCATCGGTACCACGTGCACGTCCGAGAACTCTCTCTCTTGCAGTCTCTTCACTTACTTCTACTTCAATTACAGCTTCAAGCTTAATATCACTGTGGTTTTGTAGGTATTCATCAAGTTTTTTCATCTGCTCAATACTACGAGGATAACCGTCAATGATTACAATATCTGTTTTTGCAGAAGCAATCGCATTAGTAATCGTTTCAATAACAATATCAATGGGAACGATTTCCCCTTTTGAAATGTATTTATCTATCTCTTGTCCGCGTTTACTGCCGGATGCCACTTCTGCGCGAAGCATATCTCCAGTAGAGTAGTGTGAAATATTTTCATTATTTTGTGCTATAAGCTCGGCATCGGTTGTTTTACCAGAGCCGGGAGCTCCGATAATCAAAAAAAGTTTTTTCATAAGATTTTTTTCCTTTGAGAGGACTATTTTACAGCTTGTTCACGTAAGCGGATATGAAGATCTCTTAGCTGTGTGTTGTCAACCTGAGATGGTGCCTGTGTAAGTACACAAGCCGCTTTTTGTGTTTTAGGGAAGGCAATAACATCACGGATGCTAGATTTTTTAGAGATAAGCATCATAAGTCTGTCAAATCCTATTGCAAAACCACCATGTGGAGGAGCACCAAATTTAAGAGCATCAAGTAAGAAACCAAATTTCTCTTGAGCTTCTTCTTCTTCAATACCTAGAAGTTTGAATATCTCTTCTTGTACTTCTTCTTTATGGATACGGATAGATCCACCACCAAGTTCAGTACCGTTTAATACGATATCATAAGCGATAGATTCTATCTCTTCTACATCATCTTTATCTGTATCTTTTGGTTGGGTAAATGGATGGTGAAGTGCTTTTACGCGACCATCTTCAACTTCAAACATTGGAAAATCAACAACCCATACGAATTCGTAAGCATTTTCATCTATAAGGTTCATCTTCTCATGCTCAGCGATAAAGTTTCTAAAACGACCCATATAATCCCATACGGTTTTCTTTTCACCTGCACCAAAGAAGACTACATCACCAACTTGCATATCAAGTCTTTTGATAAGAAGGTCGATATCCTCTTGCTCAAAGAATTTAATAAGAGGCCCTTTGAGTCCGTCTTCTTTCATCTGAAAGTATCCAAGACCGTGTGCACCAAATTTACGGACAAACTCTTCAAAACCTTTCATTTCACGTTTTGAAAATACTAAATCAGCACCAGGAACTTTTAGAGCCTTGATACGGTTTTTGTGTGGTTGTTTTGCAATATTTGTAAAGATTTCATTATCACATCTCTCAAAAATATCAATAACATCAACCATCTCAAGACCATAACGCATATCAGGTTTGTCTGAACCATAAAGTTCCATTGCATCTTTGTGTGTAATACGATTAAACGGAGGTTTTATCTCAATACCACAGGCACCAAACATCGCTTCTAGCAAATCTTCTGCTACTTTGATAACATCCTCTTGATTACAAAAACTCATCTCAACATCTATTTGTGTGAATTCAGGTTGTCTGTCTGCTCTTA
>CAZCMR010000192.1:0-1758 GCA_964499805.1 uncultured Sulfurimonas sp. | reverse complement strand
CTTATCTATATAAAATAATCAACAAGTTTTTAAGCCTTAGCATGATAGAATCTCTCTTATAAATTCAAGGAGTTAGAAGTTGAGAGAAGCGCATGAAGTATTGGCAAGAAAATATCGGCCGTCTAACTTTGATGAACTGATCGGTCAAGAAACCATCGCACAGACACTTTCACTTGCACTTGATGCCAACCGTCTCTCTCATGCCTACCTCTTTTCAGGACTTCGAGGAAGCGGAAAGACCTCTACCGCACGTATCTTCGCAAAAGCGCTTATCTGCGAAGAGGGGATGAGTCATCAGCCTTGTGACAAATGTTCCAACTGTATCATGGCAAAAGAGAACCGTCATATGGACATCATCGAGATGGATGGAGCATCATCACGTAAGATTGACGATATCCGTGATCTCATCGAGCAGACAAAGTACAAACCAGCAGTGGCAAGGTACAAAATTTTCATCATCGATGAAGTCCACATGCTTACAAAAGAGGCTTTTAATGCTCTTTTAAAAACACTCGAAGAGCCACCTGAGTATGTCAAGTTTATCTTGGCGACAACCGACCCGCTCAAACTACCTGCGACGATCTTAAGCCGTACGCAGCATTTTCGTTTTAAAAGCATCGCTACAAATAAAATAGTCGATCACATCGCCCACATTTTACAGCTTGAAGGCATCTCATATGAAGCACCTGCTTTGGAGATACTCGCAAGAAGCGGAAGCGGAAGTCTTCGTGACACGCTTACCCTGCTCGACCAAGCCATCATCTACTCAAAAAACCATGTCGATGTAAGAACGGTTACCGATATGCTCGGACTCGTTGATCCCAAATTTATCACAGATCTTTTTGACGCTGTTTTTGCCAAAGACTACGCAAAACTTGTAGAGTACACAAAGATACTTGAGGATTATGAGAGCGAGATGGTCGTTGATGAGCTCATCGCTTATCTTAAAGAGAAGATGTACAACCAAGACGCGCTTTTCTCCACTTTGGTACTTGACAGATTTTTCAGAATTTTAAGCGAATCCAAGTACCTCTTTAGCATAAACGCAGATGGTTCGTTCGTACTCTCTATGATATTTTTCAAGATGATAGAAGCACTCAAAATCCGTGAAATAGACCAGATGATAGAGTCTTTTCAAAAGGACATCACACGTCCTGAGATAATTACACCTACAAAAGCAGTACCAAATGAGCCTCAAGAAGTACAAAAAAGCGCGACCATAAAAGTACAAACAACCACACCCGAGATGAACGGAGCAGTAGCAACACAAGAAGAGCCAAAAGAGCCCCAAGCAGCAGTGCAAAAAGAGGAAGCTCCACAAGCAGAACCGACACCACCCGCACCACAAAGAGATGAAGGCTTAGAAAAATTTCAAGAGCTTATCGCAAAGATTCAAGACCGCAACTACGACTTGGCAGAGTGCTTTAAAAACAACATCACCTTTATCTCTCTGGCAGACAATACTCTCACATGGGAGAGCTGTGCCGATGATGAGTGCAAAAAAAGACTAAAGCACGGCTATGGCGTTATCAAACAGCTTGTACGTGAAGTATTTAGTTTTGAGACGAAGATCAAAGGCGTAGCCTGCTCTAAAACACAGGAAGAAGTTCAAACGCAGCAAGAGCCCGCTATGGAGACTCAAAACATTGACATACCCCAAGAGATGATGATAACAGGAGCACAAAGCGGTTCTACTGTAGAAGATATAGAGATCGGTGGTGGAGCAAGCTGTGTGGGAGGGTGTAGTGAGCCTTCTGT
>CAZCMR010000191.1:0-1773 GCA_964499805.1 uncultured Sulfurimonas sp. | reverse complement strand
CAGAAGTATATTTTAAATCGGATAATAATTGTCTTATTTAACAAACAACTGTTTTCAACTAAGTTTCAGTTAAGCTTATTGTTTACGCTCTCATCACTAACAACACAATTTCTTCCACTCTCTTTAGCGATATAGAGATATTCATCTGCTCTTTTAAGCAGTGTTGATGCCGTATCACCTTCTCTTACCTCAGTAACACCAAAACTACAGGTTATTTTTTGCTCTATTCCAAAATGCTCACTCTCTATACTTTTTCGTAGTTTATTTGCAACACGAACAGCTTCATTTAAAGGTGTTTTTGGAAGAATGACAATAAACTCTTCCCCACCCCATCTTCCAAATATATCACTCTCTCGTATATTACTGCTGACAATTTTGGCTATGTTTTGCAAAACAAAGTCTCCAATATCGTGTCCGTAGGTATCGTTTACCTTTTTAAAATGATCTATATCAAAAAATATAATACTAAAAATCTCTCCATAACGCATATACTCATGTATTTTACTAGACAAAACTGTATTTATTCCATATCGGTTATATATTTTTGTCAATGCATCATGCGTGGCCTGTTCTTCAATGCGCTCTTGCTTTTTTTTAGCATAAATAAGATATACCATAAGCATCAATGAGGTAAGAAAAATGGCAAAAGTCAAAATTACAAACAGTTCTTTTGTTTTATCTAAAAGCAGTTCTAAAAATGTATCAAACTTATAATGTACTATGTATGCTACTGTTTTTGCATCAATATTTTTGATTGGTATAAAGGTTATAACTATTGCTCTTTTATTATAGATATCTTCATCAAAGAAGTAAAATGCAAAACTCTCTCCTTTTTGCAGTCGCTTTTGAACTTTAGGAGCAATTTTTTTATTGATAGCATATAATTTTGCAAGTCGCAACTCCATAAAATCTTGCAAGGTAGCCTTGTCATATAAAAAGTCACCAAACTCGCTCTTTTCATAATGAGAGTGCTCACTTTTAAAAAGCTTTTGATCAGCTACTTTCTTGCTCACTAAGAAGATATAAGAGCTCGAATCAATAGAGAGCAGCTCTTTTTGCAGTGCCAAAAATGAGTAGGATATCTCAGCACTGCCGACAAACTCATTCTTGTAAAAAAGAGGAAAAACATTTCTAAAACCGTTAAAAATCCTGCCCTCTTCGTAGCAACTTGTAGGCACCATTTTTTCATTGACATAGCGGATAGACTTTCGTACATTCCATAAAGAGTCTCCATATTTCTCAGGTTTGTGAAAACGTAAAAAACTGATGGCTTTTGGAAGATGAAAGTGAAGTTGCCTTACTCCATAAGCTTGAAAATAACGATAGTTGTCTTGCAGTAGTTCATAGAGTCTCTTTCGAAGGCGTGCCAACTCTTTTGTATCTTTGGTGTGAGATGCCCCATACATTATCTCTCTTACCTGTGGCGTGTTGATACCTTTGTCAAAAAAGATTTTAGCAATACGGCTCATCTGAACCATAGCCATCTTTGTGTGTATCTGTGTATCTGCTGTTTCAACGCTGAGATAATCTGAGATATTCTTTTTTTTACTCAACTCTATGCCTACCATAGCCAATATCTCAAAAAAAACGAAAAAGAGTATAACCGCAAGAAAAATAGTTTTATAAGCTTTGTACATTGGTAGTCCTTCTACTAAGAACTATTCTAATAACTTCTCTCTTAAAGTTTGCTTCTTGGCGCTACATCCAGCTCTTCTAAGGAACTAAATATTTTTTCTTTATACATATCAATAGCTACTCTTCCTATCATTGCCG
>CAZCMR010000190.1:0-1775 GCA_964499805.1 uncultured Sulfurimonas sp. | reverse complement strand
GTTAGCTATACAGTACATCAAATTTAATACAGGAGCAGTAACAATGAATACTCTAAAAAAATCATTACTCGTCACAATCGTCTTTGCCTTAATAGGGCTTACAAATATCTATGCATCAAATACACAAAGTAAAGGTGTTGTTGTTACCGATAAAAATTTTATTCATGCAGACTCTACAAGAGCTTATTTAAAAGAGCTAGACCAAGCAAACAATAAAGTAAATTTTATTAGACCAAACAGAATTTTTCCAAACACGGATAATCAAGATGTAATCAGAATGAATAAAGACACTTTATACACAAAGTTCATACTTGATGTTAAAGGTGGAGCGACTGTAAGTACAAAGCCTTACGACAGCTATCAAAACATTATGGTCTTAGACCCAAACCATAGTGAAATAGCTACATTAACAGGGAACGGTACAATTAAGCTTGATGAAAGTATGCTAACAGATGGACATCATGCATTTATTATCATAAGAACAGGATTACAAAGAAACCTTTCAGAAAAAGAGATGTTTGCTAAAGCACATAAGGCACAAGATAATATCTCTATTACTTTCCATTCATCTAAGCCATATATTCCTTCTGTAAACTATGACTTGTCGACACTTGATATTGTTAAATATAAAATTCTTGAAAATTTTGTAAAGCACCCACAAAAAGATGTTATTAAAAATGGATTTGGAACAACAAAAACTAGAGACCCAAAAGCAGCAAAAGTTGTAATTGCTATTGGTTGGGGTGGATTGTCTGGAACAAATGCTGTTTATTCAGCATTTACATCCACAAAAGAGAGATGTTCTTTTACAATTGACAAGCCTAATTTACATTATGATAAAAAGGGTTTTTTCTCTGTAACTATTTATAATGCAGATGGATATATTGCAACAATGAATTATGCTATTAATTCTGATGATATGGTTGTTAATAAAGATGGAACTTATACTATAAATTTTTTAGCTTCTGGCGAACCTGTAAAAAATGGTGAAAAAAATGTTCTTAGAACACCAAGAGGTAAAATTTGGACAGGAGTACTTAGAGCGTATTATCCAAAGAGTAAAGATGAGACTTTTGCTTGGGCTGATGGTTGGACAGCTAAGATGACTAAAGCATTCATGAAATAAATAGGACATTTATGAAAAACATAATTTTAATATCATTACTAACTTTACTTTTAACCGCTTGTGCAAAACCTAATCTTAATGAGCTGAGCAAAGCACGCTCTGAGATTGATTTGATGGCTAAAACTACAATAGAGAAACTTATTCAAGAGAACCCACAAATTCAAAAAGAGATAGATGAATCGGTAGGTTATGCTATTTTAAACTGGAAACTCACTAAAGTTCCCGGTGTAGGAATTGGTGGTGGTAATGGTGTTCTTATTGACACTAAAACAGGTGAAAGGACTTATGTAACAGTTAGTCGTTTTGATATTGGTGGAGGATGGGGTGCCCGTTCTTTTAAAAACCTTCTGATTACAAAAAATCAAAACTTTTTTAACGAAGTTAAAGATGGTCACTTTAAATTTGAAGCAGGAGCAGAAGCTTCCGTTGGAACAGTTGGAGCAAGTGGTAATTCTGCTGCACTTAACAAAAAAGTTCAAAGTCATATTTTAATAGATGGCGGAGGTAGTGCAACTGCAACTGTTCGATATTTAGATATGTCACTAGATTCTGACTTAAATTAAATTGCAAAGTATTACAGCAAAAAGCTAACAAAACAGAGTAACCAATAAATTACCTAGCGGCAATTTATTGGCTATCTTCGACCGTT
>CAZCMR010000189.1:0-1786 GCA_964499805.1 uncultured Sulfurimonas sp. | reverse complement strand
CACCTTTCATAGCACACTCATATATTCCATCATCCCAACTGTCTGAGAGTGTAATGTTATAATCATGTGCAATCGTTAAGACATCTTTGCAGTTCTTCTTCTCCAAAGACTCCAGCATCATTCCTTTTGCTGCTTGTTGAATAATCTTTTCTACATCTGGATATATATCGCCATCTAATTTTTCTATCTCATCTTTTAAAGCAAGTACATCAGCATACTTTTTCTCTGCTAAAAGCAATTTTGCTTTTTCATATAATGCTTTTTGTGCAATAGAGTTTGGTGCGTACTCTGCAATCAATTTATCATACTCTTGAAGTTTTTGTGTAACATTTAAGTCATCTCTGTCAAAAAAGAGTTCATCTTTGAGTGCTTCAACCTCTGCAATAAAATCACCATCAGGAAACTTTTTGAGATAGTCATTAATAGCTGCAATTGCTGCTTTTTTATCATCTGTTTTTGCCAGCCATATTGCTTTATTTTTGAGTAGTTCTTCATACTGATCATAAGTAGGACCCATACTCTTAAGCATTGCATCAGCAATTGCAGCAGCAGTTTTATATTTACCAGATTCAGCAAATGCATACATCATATCTATAGATTTTTGAATATCTCTTATAAAATATTTGGGATCAGCTTTAATAATCTTCATCGCGTACTGAGCTGCTTGCTGTGGTTGTGTCGCTAAGAGAATATTTGCAAGGTGATATGCAGCAGAAGCTGCTACTTGCAAGTTTTGTGTCTCATAGAGCGCTTTTTTATAATACTCAATCGCTTTGGATGTCCCACCCGAAGCCTCTAGCATCTCACCTTTGTAAATATAACCCCACTGCGCATATACACTGCCCTTATGCTCACTAAAGAGTCTGTCAAAGAAGTAATCAGCATCACTGTTTTGACCTATCTTAGCATATGCATATGCCATTAAAGAGAGCACTTCAGGAATTTTTTCATCAGAAGAGTACTCACGTAGATACTCTTTAGCATATACTATGACATTGTCATAATCTTTTAACATGGCATAGGCTTTAATCTTATAGTATAAAAGTTCAGATTTAAAGAGTGTGTTGGGATATCTCTGTAGTGTCCCATCTATAAGATCCAAACACTCTGTATACATCTTCTTATTAAAATATTTTTTTATTTTGAGATAATCTTTTACATCTTCGACTTTTTTGATATAAACAGGATTACCTTTAAGGTCTAAACTTCCGACATAAGGCATTTTGTCTTTATCGAGGAAAAAAGGGAAGTTTATAGCTATCTCTGGGAGTTCCTCTTCTTTTATAATAGGCAGCTTAGTTTTATACCCGACAACTGTCCAGCGTTTTGCATAAGAAACTTTTGCATTAAAGATAGTATCATCTTGTGTCAGGTCAAATATCTCAGCATAGAGTTTTGATTTATGGACAGGTTTTATAGAAATGAAAAAAGTTTCATTTTTGCTAAAAGCATTAATATTAAAAAAATCATTTTGAAGATGAGGAATCTTTTGTGCCGGTTTTCTATCAAAAGCACATATAACTTCAATAACATCACCAAAATCATTTTTTATATTTTGACAAACAAAGGCTTTTTCATCTGAGAGTTGGAGTATAGAGTATTTTTCGAAGTCATCTTTTGCACTCTCAACAGAGATTTCGAGTGCAAAAGCATTTAAAGATATAAAGGCTAAGAGAATGTATCGAAACAATGGCTCTTCTCCTTTAAATTAGACAGTTTATAATAACTTTCTAGTATCCACTGTTATATACAAAAGCAGTTACCCACTCAAGTAATGGATTTAAAA
>CAZCMR010000188.1:0-1787 GCA_964499805.1 uncultured Sulfurimonas sp. | reverse complement strand
TACTGGTTAAATGTGTACATCCAACTATAGAGATGGTAAGAGGGAAGCAAAATTATTTGAGAGATACACATATCTCTTCTTTCATTTATATCTTCCTCCAAAGCTTATATCTTTACAATTGCAAATGTATAAATTTAACCAGTAGATAGGTAAATTTAAAAAACAGGAAACAAAATGACAGTAATTAGACTTACTCGTATGGGAAGAAAAAAACAACCATTTTACCGTATCGCGGTAACAGACAGCCGTAAACGTAGAGATGGTGGTTGGATTGAGCTTATCGGTTACTATAATCCAATGACAAAAGAACTTAAAGTTGATAATGAAAGAGTAGATTACTGGTTAGGCGTTGGTGCTAAAATGAGTGATCGTGTTAAAAAGATCACTGGTCGTTAGTAGTTATGATAGCTGATTTTGTCGCACAATTTGCAAGACTGATAGCATCTCATCCAGATGATATACGAGTTGAAGTTCAAGAGGGTGACGAAATAACACAGATAATTCTCTATGCGAACCAAGAAGATATTGGTAAGCTTATTGGAAAAAGTGGTAAGATGATTGGAGCGATAAAAACAGTTATTTCTGGTTGTAAAGCCAAAGATGGTGTGAGTTATCGAATTAATGTCGAAGCAATTTAAACAAATAAAACTTTTACATATTGCTACAATTGGTAAAACAGTTGGTATCAAGGGTGATATGAAATTACATATTAAGTCTGATTTTCCTGAACAATTTGTAAAGGGAGCGAGCTTCTTAATAAACAAAAAAGATAAAATTACTCTAAGTGATGTAAATCTTGAACGTGGTCTAGTAAAGTTAAACAACATTACAAACCCTGAAGATGCAAAAAAGTTTACAAATGCGAAACTTTTTACAACATACGAAGAGACAAGAAAAAATTGTCATCTTGAAAAGGGTGAATATTTCTTTTTTGATTTGGAAGATTGTGAAGTTTATGAAGATGGGAAAAGATTAGGTCTTGTGTATGAAGTACAGAGAATTAATATTACAAACTATTTGAGTATAGTAACAGATGAAACTTTGATAGAAGAGGGCTTTGCAAAAAGCTTTTTGGTTCCTTTTATTGAACCTTTTAAAGTTGATGTAGATATCCAGAAGAAAGTTATTAGACTTCAGGGTGCTATGGATATTTTAAGAGCTTCATAATGAAGTATACATTTGTTACACTTTTTCCTAACCTGATAGAAGGTTATTTTAAAGACTCAATATTAAAAAGAGCGATTGACAAGGGTGTATTGGAGATTGATTATCTCAACCCTAGAGATTACTCGAAAAATAAACATTTTAAAGTAGATGACACTGCAGTCGGCGGTGGAGCAGGGATGGTTATGAACCCTCAACCACTTTTTGATTCTTTGGATGATTTAAAATGTAAAGATGAAAATGTTCATATTGTTTTTTTAACTCCTGTTGCTAAACCTTTTGTACAAAATGATGCAAAACGTTTAGCCAAAAAATCCCATATAGCTTTTGTGAGTGGAAGATATGAGGGAATTGATGAAAGAGTTATAGAAAAATATGCTGATGAAGTCTTCTCTATTGGTGATTATATTTTAACAGGAGGCGAACTTGCCTCTTTGATAATATGTGATGCAACAAGTAGAAATATAAAAGGAGTGTTAGGAAATTCTGAATCTTTAGAGATTGAGAGTTTTGAAACGCAACTTTTAGAAGCACCATCATTTTCAAAGCCAAAGATATACAATGGCATAAGTGTTCCATCAGAATACTTAAAGGGAAATCATAGTAAAATTCGCTCACTAAAA
>CAZCMR010000187.1:0-1806 GCA_964499805.1 uncultured Sulfurimonas sp. | reverse complement strand
CATTCAAAACTATCTCTTCTGTCTCACTGACACGTGCTACTTCACACTCTGCATTATGTGGTGCATAAATCGCTTCTAAAAAAAGAATCTCTAAAGGATTTTTTAGTCGTCCTTTAATATATTTTCCAAGCTCAAGTCCACCTTTTGAGACAGCAACTATATACCAATTCTCCTCTTTTATTTTATGCATTGGCATAATATCTATAAGCTTTTTTGCAGCATCTTCCCTGTTTGCTAATGCATGTTTATAGCGTTGCATACCCTCTCCTAATTCCCTTCATTTGAAGGTAGTTTATATGTAATAAAAGAGCTGTTACTGCTTGCTTGCATCAAAGGTTTAAGTACTATGGTAATATAGACAAATCTGTCATAGATATATGATGCCTCTCCACCTTGTGTAAGAATCGGTCTTCTGTTTTCAGCATACTTGATACCAAAATCCCAACAGCGTTTTTTATACATAAAGCCTATCGAAGCACTCTTTTTAACACTCTTTTGCAAGTCATAATTATATGTTGCATCAAATGAGTAATGACGATTATACTCATAACTCGCATTTGAAGTCAAATAGCGTGTATAACGAGGAGCAGCTGTCTTGGTAGCTGGATCTTTAAATGTATCACGATAGAGATGCGAAACACTTAAGCCTACCCCATAATCGTGATAAGAAATTTTATTTAATATTTTTGAAAAACTGTGTTTGTCATGATTATAAAACATATTGTTATAATATGAAAGCACCCTCCACAACTTTATATCAAGCTCATTCTCCAACTCTCCGTAACGATTTGCATTATCTCCTTCATAAGAGATTCGTTGTGCCATTCTATGATACAAAAACTCCTCTGATTTATCATCATAAAGATACTGAATAAACTCCAGTTTCGTTGCATTGTCTACATCTGTAATATTATAAAACTCACATTTTGCTTCATACTCAGAGTCATTGATATTAAGTTCATTTTTACAATACTCGGCATTATCCAAATAGTATCCAGTCTTTCTCTCACCTGCAGAGTGTGTATAACTCAAAGAAAAACTCATTACATGGCTAAACTTATCATACGCACGTGTCAGTTGCGACGAAGCAGCCAAACGGTGTGAATTTCTTGCATAGTAACCATTTCTAAATGCTGCTGCAGTCTGCTTTGTTTTTCCGCTAAACTGAGACAACTGTCCATAAAAGTTTGCAGTATAGGAGAGGTTTAAATATTCATCAAAAAGTGGTGTTTGCAATGTAAGCGGTAAGTTAAAATTTGTCTGTGTTACCTTTTTGTTTTTTTGACGCCAGATATTGTTACTCTGTACATCAAAAGAGTAAAGCATATGCTCTTTTAAAAATGTATTTAAGTAGTAGTGATAGTGTAGTGTTGGCAGTTTTTGTAAAGTATTTTCATTATTATCAAGTGTAAGATCTTGATAGTATTTAAAATAAGCTCCCACATAATGATTATCAGTATTATAAAAGATATTTGCACGTGAGAGCACCTGTGTTGCAGTGACAGAATTATCATTTGTTCCACTGCTTTTTAAGTTGATATAATCAACATCATTCATATGGTTGATATCTACATAGAGACCAGACTGTCCTTCAAAGCTCAAGCCACTCCACTGATTCAAAAAATCAGAGTTATCATACAAGAAGTTATACCCATAATGAGATTGGTTTTGAAGATTGTTTTTAAGGTAATAATCCTCTTTTTCCTTAAAATAACCCACTTCCAAAGAGCCTTTTGATACAGGAGAATCTACAAAACGAAATTTTGTATACAGACCTGAACCTCTTTGTGTTCTGATCTGTGGCAA
>CAZCMR010000186.1:0-1872 GCA_964499805.1 uncultured Sulfurimonas sp. | reverse complement strand
TTCTCTTTCTACTGTGTCAATGTCAACATATTTGTTAATCTTTGGCATATTAAATTCCTTGTGTTTTATTTATTTACTGTTATTGTAGTATAAAAACTTTTAGTATAATCATAAACAAGAGTATATTTCTCTTGTTTAAGATTAGTTTAAAAATTATTTACGAAATGTAGCCTCTTGAATGATAAGAGGATAGAAATATCCGTATCCAAAATCTTTGTCTTTTACAACTGTTCCGGTTGCATAAACCACCTCTCCAACCTTGGGCGGTGTTTGTGTAGAAGTAAAGACCAGATCATCCATATTCATAAATCTACTGCCATCTTCCAAATGTACCCAGTTAAGCTTCATGATAGCTTCTGATACTTTGGCTACTTTTGCATGAACAGTCACTTTTTTGCCTACATAAGCATCACGATGTTTAAAAAGTTCTGCGATAGTGATGGAATTTTTTGTTTTGTACTTTGAACTCATTATGTTTGGTTTGACATCACGAATCTTTTGTACCTGCGTTTTGGGTGTTGCATCAGCTGCAAAGAGAATGTTGTCAAAAGTACGGTTCAGTGTTTTAGAGTGAAAATTCTTCATCCATCCCTGTTCAGTGAACTTGACAGTATCACCGATCTTGATATCTCTTTGTGTCATAGCAATCCAGTAGCTTTTTTTGCCATCTTTGACTTTCATGTATGTATAGCCACCGCTGTTAAGCGTCTCTTGTACCTTTGCTTGATGTATGCCTGCAGCATAGAGAGAGAGTCCCAAGATAAGGGAGAGTGCGATTTTTTTCATCTGTGTTCCTTTTTTTTAATAGGGTATTTTAAGAGTTTTTAACCAACAAATGGATACAATCGCGTCAATTTATAAGATAAAGAGTCTAAATATGTTGAAACCATTATTAATTGAAATCGGTGTTGAAGAGCTTCCGGCAGTTCCTCTTTTAAAAGAGATGAAAAATATTGAAAAAAAATATGCTGCTGTTTTAGAAAAGTATTCACTTCTTGGAGAGTTTGAGTTTTACTATACTCCTCGTCGTTTGGTTATGTGGCATAGAGAGTTTAAAGTTAAGCAAGATGACAGTGTAGAGGAGTTCTTTGGAGCGCCTTTGGCTGTTGCTTACAAAGATGGCGAGCCGACTCCTGCTGCAAATGGTTTTGCAAAAAAATGCGGTGTATCGCTTGAAGAGCTCTCTACTGCACAAAAAAACGGCAAAGAGGTACTTTACTACAAAAAAGCCGTAGCAGGAAAAGAGTCTAAAGAGCTTCTTGAGAGTATCATCGATGAGTGGTTAAAATCACTTGATTTTGGTAAGTCTATGCGTTGGGGAAGTCTCGATGAGAGCTTCATCCGTCCTATTCGCTGGGTAAATGTTCTTTTGGATGATGCCCTTGTTCCTATGAAGCTTTATGGTGTCGAGTCTGCAAAAAGTACAAAAGTACATCGTATCGCTAACTTTAATGCAGTGGCTGTTGATGGTGCAAAAGATTATTTTGAGACACTGAAAAAGGGTGGGGTGACACTATTTCCTCAGGAGCGCTCAGCGAAGATCCTTGCAGATATTAAAGCCATCGAAGATGCAAATGGCTTAAATGTAGAGATAGATGAAGAGCTTTTTGACGAAGTTGTAGCTATCACTGAAAACCCTACTGCACTTTTAGGTTCATTTGATGAGGAATTTTTACGTCTTCCTCCTGAAGTTATCATCACTTCTATGAAAGAGCACCAAAGATATTTTCCTGTTTTTAAAGACGGCAAACTTATCAACAAGTTTATCGTAGTCTCAAACGCATTGACCGATGATTTTTCAGAGGTTGTGAGCGGAAATGAGAGAGTACTGCGTCCTCGTCTTGCTGATGGACTCTTCTTTTGGGAAAATGA
>CAZCMR010000185.1:0-1877 GCA_964499805.1 uncultured Sulfurimonas sp. | reverse complement strand
TGCTACTTACCAAGTTCCAGTAGAAGTACGCCCGGTACGTCAACAGTCTTTAGCTATCAGATGGTTAATTGACGCTGCTCGTAAGAGAAACGAAAGAACTATGGCTGAGAGATTAGCTAATGAGTTCATGGACGCTGCAACTGATAAAGGTTCAGCATTCAAGAAAAAAGAAGATACTTATAGAATGGCTGAAGCGAATAAAGCATTTGCTCACTATCGCTGGTAGTCTACTACTTTTTCAACCGTTAAAGAGAAATTTATTTCTCTTTAACAATCTTAAATTGACAGCTCTTTTGTAAGTAAAAAAACTTTATTTATAAAAGAGCTTATCTCTAAAAAAACTTAAACAAGGTACTAAAACATGGCAAGAAGTCACAAACTTAATGACGTAAGAAACATCGGTATTGCTGCACACATTGATGCAGGTAAAACAACAACAACAGAAAGAATTCTTTTCTACACTGGTGTTGAACATAAAATTGGTGAGGTTCATGATGGTGCTGCTACTATGGACTGGATGGAACAAGAGCAAGAGCGTGGTATTACAATTACTTCTGCTGCTACTACTTGTGAGTGGAAAGGAAAACAGATTAACATTATCGACACTCCGGGACACGTTGACTTTACTATTGAAGTTGAGCGTTCTATGCGTGTACTTGATGGTGCTGTTTCTGTTTTCTGTGCAGTTGGTGGTGTTCAGCCTCAATCTGAAACAGTGTGGAGACAACGTAACCGTTATAAAGTTCCTTCAATTGTTTTCGTTAACAA
Organism: uncultured Sulfurimonas sp.; assembly: GCA_964499805.1. Classification (GTDB taxonomy): domain Bacteria; phylum Campylobacterota; class Campylobacteria; order Campylobacterales; family Sulfurimonadaceae; genus Sulfurimonas. The sequence continues at coordinate 1,109 of CAZCMR010000185.1, read as the reverse complement.
AATGGACAGAACTGGTGCAGACTTCTACGAAGTTGAACGTCAAATTAAAGATCGTTTAAAAGGTAATCCAATGCCTTTTCAATTACCTATCGGTGCTGAAGCTGAATTCGAAGGTGTTGTTGACTTAGTTAAAATGAAAGAGATTGTTTGGGATGCTGACGCTGCTATGGGTTCTGCTTACCATGAACAAGATATTCGTGATGACTTAAAAGAGATCTCTGAAGAGTATAGAGAAAAAATGCTTGAAACACTTTCTGATGTTGAAGGTAACGAAGAGTTTGCTGAAAAATTCCTAGAGGGTGAAGAGTTCTCAGAAGAGGAACTTAAAGCTGCTATTAAAGCTGCAACTCTTGGTATGGCTGTTGTTCCAATGACTCCAGGTACTGCTTTCAAAAATAAAGGTGTTCAAACTCTACTTGACGCTGTAGTTGATTACTTACCTTCACCGGTTGAGTCTGCTGCAATCACGGGTACACTTATGGATGATGAAGAAGTAGAAGTTGAAGTTCCTTCAACTGACGAAGGTGACTTCGCTGCACTTGCATTCAAAATTATGACGGATCCATTTGTTGGTGTTCTAACATTTATCCGTGTTTACCGTGGTTCTTTAGAGTCAGGTTCTTTTGTACATAACTCTACTAAAGATAAAAAAGAGAGAATTGGTCGTATCGTTAAGATGCATGCTATCAAACGTGAAGAAGTTAAAGAAATTTACGCTGGTGAAATCGGTGCAGTTGTTGGTCTTAAATCTACAACTACTGGTGATACATTATGTCAAGGTGAAGAGAAAGTTGTTCTTGAAAGAATGGACTTCCCGGATCCAGTTATCTCTGTTGCAGTTGAGCCAAAAACTAAAGCTGACCAAGAAAAAATGGGTATCGCTTTAAGTAAACTTGCTGCTGAAGATCCTTCTTTCCGTGTTAACACTGATGAAGAGACTGGTCAAACTATTATCTCTGGTATGGGTGAGTTACACCTTGAGATTCTTGTTGACCGTATGAAACGTGAGTTCGCTGTTGAAGCTGAAGTTGGTGCTCCACAAGTTTCTTACCGTGAGTCTATCAAAGAAGAAGTACAACAAGAGTACAAATACGCAAAACAATCTGGTG
>CAZCMR010000184.1:0-1878 GCA_964499805.1 uncultured Sulfurimonas sp. | reverse complement strand
CTAAAATATGAGGTGATGTATAGTGCCCGACACTATGTCCCTCACGCAGGAGTGCTGTTGCCAAAAAACGACCTGTTGTTCCTTTGCCGTTTGTACCGACAAGGTGAATAATTTTTGGAAGTTTAAAATATTTTTTGATTCGCTGCCACACACGGGGCATACGTGTGTAGTCGATTTCATTGTAAAAAAGCGGTTTGTTGTTTAAAAAATCTACTAACACTATTTTTTATACTCTACCCTGTTACGCCCATTCTTTTTTGCCAGGTAAAGGTATTCATCTGCAGAGTTGATTGTAGCTTGCAGGGAGACATGTTTTGCTCTTTCACTCACACCTGCACTTACCGTTACTTTGATTTGTTTACCCTTGTACATCATCTTTGCACGTTCAACATGCTCTCGAACCTTCTCTGCAAAAGCAACACCACCTTGCGTATCGGTATCGCTCAGCAGTGCTAAAAATTCTTCACCACCATAACGACCGATAATATCAACACCACGCGCCTCATGCTTTAAAATTTTTGAAAATGCTGAAAGAACAGCATCTCCAGCATCATGTCCAAAAGTATCATTTATTCTTTTAAACTTATCAAGATCAAACATAATAATTGCATAGTTTCTATTGTAACGTTTATACTCAGCCTCTTTAAGCTCTAAAAACTCATCAAGAGCACGGCGATTGTAAAGTTTTGTCAAGAAGTCCTCTTTTGAATCTTTACGCACCTCTTCAAGCTCTTTTTCAAGTTGTTTAACCTTCTTACTTAAAGCCTGTACCTCGGAGTTATGCCCTTTTAAATCGCGACTGAGTATCTCAGTGTTTTCTTCCAAAGCCACTGCAATGGTAAAGAGCTTTTTATGAGCAATTTTAAAATTACTAGCTGACTCTTCCGTATAGGATTCGAGTTCTTTTTTAATAGCCTGAATCTCTGCATTTGAGTTATCAGAGCTCTCAATCATATCTATAAGACGTAAAGAGAGTTTGTCAAGTACACCATCGATGGATTCAACCATCTCTTTTACACTCTCTTTATCAAGTGCTATACGTAAAGAGATCGCTTTTTTAATCTCTTTTTCAACATCACTGTCATCCAAAATAGCAGGATTTTGACGTATCTTTTCACTAATATTGGCAATAGTATCATTGACACTTGAAGCAATAGATGGCACAAAAGAAGCAATTAACAGCTTGGAAATCTTTTCTAAATCTATACTCTCTTTTGAAGCTGTAGCATTCTTTTGAGCACTTAAGTGAAGATTTTCAATTGTTTTTCGAAGGTTTTCACTATCTACAGAACCCAACTCTTTGAGTCTTTGTAAGAAAGTATCATCATAGTTTGTTAAGAAGTTAAGCCATCGCTGCCGGAACTCATCCATCTGCTGTGGTGTAGCATTATTTTCTAAAAGTTCTATACTTTTTTTTGCAAGCTCAGCTGCTTCTTCATTGTGCAGTACTGTAATAGCCTGAAGAGCTCGTTTACAAAGGAGTGTCTGCGCTTCCAGTGTAGCAGAACACTGTGTAGGGTTTGTACGATTGAGTTTTGAAACTAAAAAACGAACAAACTCATGCATAGTACTGATGCGATAGTTTTTCAACTCTTTTTGAAGATCTTTAGAGAGCATCTCTTGATACTTCTCATGATAGTTACAATCTTGCACATCTACTTTGGCACGTTTGGCCTCTTTACAAAAAGCCTCTGTATAGTAATCAGGGGTGAGCTGCTTACCCTCTAGCTTTAAGCGCTTGATTGCATTGTTTATAATCGTTTGAATTGTCATCTTACTCTCCTTTTTGTGAGCCTTCCGCTGATACTTGCGCTACAAATGAGGCAATGGCTTTTTGGGCACTGTATTTAATAGCATCAAAACGCTCTTTATCCGTAA
>CAZCMR010000183.1:0-1880 GCA_964499805.1 uncultured Sulfurimonas sp. | reverse complement strand
TGGCACATCCTGGGAAAAAATTACTCTTTATGGGTGGTGAGTTTGCCCAGTTTAACGAATGGCATTATGAAACAAGTCTTGATTGGCATCTTTTAGAATATGCTTCACATCAAGGGATACAGCATTGCGTAAAAGAGCTTAATCGACTCTATAAAACAGAACCATCTTTGTATAGAAATGATGTTGAAAAAGAGGGGTTCAGCTGGATAGAGGAGAATGATTACAGTGCTAATGTCATTGCCTTTATCCGCAAAGGAGCACGGAACCAAAAACCGATTGTTGTCATTTGTAATTTTGCGGACAAGGAGCATACGAACTATAAGCTTGGTGTTGCAAGCAGAGGTGTCTATGAAGTTGTATTTTCTTCTGATGATAGTAGCTTTGGAGGGAGTACTCAAACTTATATAGATATGAAATCTAGTGCTAAAGAGGTGCATGGGCGTAAGAATAGTATAGAAGTTACACTGCCTCCACTCAGTGTAATCTATCTTAAAAAAATCTAAAAAGGGGTTGCGATGATACATTATGAAGATGATTTTATTTGGAAACTTGATAAAGAGCTTGAATCAAAAATAGTTGAGAGTTATGCAAAAATAGTTGAAGAAAAAGAGCAGGGTATAAGTGGGTATTTTACTTTAGGAGAGGACTCTTTAGAAATCATTGAAGATGTACATAATGATATGAAGTCAAATACCTTTATAGAGCAGAGTGATACTGTTGTGGTTATTGGTATAGGGGGATCTTCTTTAGGTACAAAAGCAATTGATTCAATATTAAAACATAAATATAAGTATGCTAGGCGAATGCTCTTTTTAGAAAATCCAGATGAGATTGATCTCTCTGAAAAGCTGGAGTCTATTGAAAAAGAAAAAACATTGTTTGTCGTTGTATCAAAGTCTGGTACAACCATAGAGACAATTTCAATCTTTAAAGAGGTATTGCAAAGATTTTCTTTAGATTATAAAGGTCTTGATTCAGAGCAGATAGTTGCCATAACAGATAAGAATTCGCCACTCCATAAATTTGCCAATGAGTATGGAATTAAATCTTATATGATACCTCATAATGTTGGAGGACGTTTTTCTGTTTTAACGGCTGTAGGGATTGTTCCTTTAACTATTGCCGGTTATGATACCAAGAAGATTTTAGCCGGTGCTGCAAATATGGTAGCGCGTTTTTTCAAAGGTGAAGAGAACCATATACTTAAAAAAGCAGCACTTCTGACTACACATAGAAAAGAGACACCAATGAATGTTATCTTCTCTTATGCAAACTGTTTGGAAGATTTTACTAAATGGTATGTGCAGCTCTGGGGAGAGTCTTTAGGTAAAATAGATAAACATGGTAAGCATACAGGTCTTACCCCTATTGGACATATAGGTTCTGTGGATCAGCACTCTTTTCTACAGCTGATTATGCAAGGGCCTCGTGATAAAACAGTCACTTTTATAAAATTGGAAAATTTTGAGAAAAAGATACAAGTACCAAAAGTAACTCTGAAATTTCTTGAAAAAACAGACTATATCAATGGATATAGTTTTAATGAACTCATAGATGGTGAATGTGAAGCCACTAAGGAAAGTATAAGTAAACAAGGAATTAATGTAGATGTGATTACGATTGATACTATACAAGAGCATAATATTGGAGAGTTGATCCTTTATTATGAACTTTTAACATCGCTTTGTGGCATAATGTTGGAGATTGATGCCTATAATCAACCTGGAGTAGAACTTGGAAAAGAAATTTTATTACAAAAGTTTCAAAAATAGTTAAGTGCCAGACCATAATAAATGTCATATTTAACAATTTTTATATAAACAAGAAGGGAGCTTTCTCATGCAAAAGCAAGATAAAGATAATGTAACAGGTTTAAGTGA
>CAZCMR010000182.1:0-1900 GCA_964499805.1 uncultured Sulfurimonas sp. | reverse complement strand
ATAAATCATTTTTTAAACTCAGTGGTGGAATGAAGCAAAAACTTCTTATTGCCATCTCTTTGGCAAAGAAAAGTAATATTATCATTTATGATGAACCGACAGCAAATCTTGACCCAAAAGCCAGAGATGATTTTTACAGACTTCTTAAACAGAATGAAGAAGATAAAGTACTTCTTTTTGTTACTCACAGGCTCGAAGAGGTGAAAGACTTAGTAAATCGGCAGATTTATATGGATCTAGGCAAAATTGTATCAGATGAGAGATTTTAGATGAGAAATTTATATTTAATTGCATATTTAGATTTAAAAGAATCTATTCGGGCAAAATGGTTTGTAGTTTATTCTCTTGTATTTGGCGGTCTTATTGCGCTCTTTTTTATAGCGGGAGTAACAGAATCACAGGTAATGGGATTTAGTGGACTGAGTCGTCTTTTATTGATGTATATTCAAATTACTATTGTGATTTTACCGATTTTTATACTCATTACGACTGTACGTTCAATATCAGGAGACAGGGACAGCCATGTTTTAGAGTATATGCTCTCTTTTCCAATTTCACTCAAGCAGTATTATTGGGGAAAAGTCATTGGACGTTTTATTACTGTTTATCTTCCTGTCTTTTTTGCTATGGCCATAGCTGTGGTTTACGGAGCTTTTAAAGGAGCAGCAATACCTTGGAGTATCTTCTTCCTCTATACGGGACTATTGTTTGCAATGAGCAGTGCATTTTTAGGTATAGCGTTTTTTATATCTTCATTTGTAAAATCCTCTGAAGTGGCACTTGGACTATCATTTTTTATATGGATATTTTTGCTTGCTTTTATTGATATTGCACTTATCTCTTTAATGATGCAAGAGAGAATGAGTTCCGGTCTTATTATATTTATCAGTCTCATAAATCCGATGGAGATTTTTCGTGTTGCTGCAATCTCGTTATTTGACCCTGAACTTACGGTTATGGGACCTGTTGCGTTTTACATATTGGATTCTATGAGTCAAACAGTATTTGTTTTGGTCTCTATTGGCTATCCTCTTGTTTTAGGTCTTTTATTTGCATTTTTAGGCTATAAAATATTTGAGAAAAAAGATTTGGTATAGGAGTTGTTATGGTAAAGTTTGTAATTGGGTTATTGATATTTTCAAGTTTATTATTTTCATATGAGATTAAGTATGACAAGGATGAAGTCGGACAGATACGCCATCTGAAGCTTTATCAGTACCCTTTATGGGTAAGTGAGATAGATTTGGCAAATGGTAAAAAAGTACTTTTTTCTTCACCAAAAGGTATGTTTGAGTTCTATTTACATCCTGCTTCTTGGTATAATGACTATCATATTACAAGTGAACAGGATTTTAAAGATATATATGTTACTGATTATGCTACAGGGAAAGCGGTAAAGGCCAAGGGAGCATTTTTTGTTTATGGCAGTGATGTTACCTCCCCGGGTGGTGATGATTTGGTGGCCTTTGATTCGTATAAAGCGGCAGAAGAATTTTCAAAAAAACATCACGGGGCACGGATACTTGGTTTTAGAGAAGTAAACTACGGTCTTATAAAACTTTTAAATGGAGCACAATAATGAATAAACCAGCACCAATAGATGAAGAGATAGAGCTAGATCCTAAAAGATATATTGTAAGTGAAACTGATGCTAAAGGTAAGATTACTTATGTAAATGACTATTTTATGGAAGTGAGTGGTTACTCTGAAGATGAGTTGATAGGAAAGCCGCACTCTATAGTGCGTCATCCTGATATGCCAAAGGTTGTATTTAAACTTCTCTGGGAAACTATATCACAAGGTAAAAATATCAATGCCGTTGTAAAAAATCTGGCTAAAGATGGACGATATTATTGGATTTTTACTGAATTTGAAATTAGAAAAAATACAGATACCGGTG
>CAZCMR010000181.1:0-1941 GCA_964499805.1 uncultured Sulfurimonas sp. | reverse complement strand
GCAAGTGCTACAAAAGATGCCAGCTTCAATACAACAATCTCTGCAAGAGTTGTTAAAGTCTTAGCAAACGGGAACTATTTTATCTCGGGAAAACGTGAAATACTTATAGATGAACAAAAGCAGATTATTCAGATAAGTGGAGTGATTCGTCCTTATGATATTGACCAGTATAATAAAATCAACTCGACACAAATCAGTGATGCTAAAATTTTGTATAAAACAGAAGGTGATGTTGACCGTGCTACAAAACAGGGTTGGGGGAGTAAAATTGTTCACTCTATTTGGCCATTTTAGCCTTTTATTTATTTTGAGTATCTCTGCATTGTATGCAGGGAGTTTTGAGGATTTTAAAAAGACACAGAGTGCATCATACTCAAAGTTTAAAGATCCACGAGACAATGGTTTTAATGACTATTTAAAAGCACAGTGGCAGGAGTATCAGGCATATATTACACAGCCTATGTATACCCAGCCAAAACCAAAACAGATTACTCCGCTTGCTTTAAAGCCTGTGCCAAAAGTAGGTCCAAATGTACTTATTCGCGTACCTAAAGAGATAAATACGGATAAAGAAGTTCCTTTGAAAAACAAACTCGCATATGATATTACTCTTGATTTTTATGGGCTGAGATTAGGTTTTAACGCTGATAAAGAGATAGTAAAATACAAATTTTATCCCTATACACAAGCAGGAATAGCTGAATTTTTTAGTTTGTTGGCAAACAGTAGTTATGGAGTTACTATAAATACAATACAAACATATCAAAAACAACTGCATCTTAATGACTGGGCTATTTATCTGCTTGTAGAGAGATTGGCAAATGAAATCTACAGTAGTCGTGATGAAGCAAGAATCTATCAGTGGTTTTTGCTGACAAAACTTGGTTTCGATGTGAAAATTGCTTTAAGTGGCAGTGATGTTTATCTTTTGCACTATATAGATAAAATTGTTTATCAATCTCCACGATATAAGTTTGATAATCGTTACTACTATATACTCTCTTCGTATGATAAAAAAGCGATTAAAAAGATTTACACATATAAAGAGAAGTATCCAAATGCGACAAAAGCACTTGACTTTTCTCTAAAAGAGCTTCCAAAATTTCCCAAAGAGCGAGTAGAGAAACAAAGAACATTTGTTTATGAAGGAAAAGAGTATACACTTCGATATACACAAAACAAAAATCTTTTAGCTTTTATGAAAACATATCCACAGGTTGATTACAGTATCTATTTTAATGCAACAATGGATATGCGAACATATAGAGAAATAGCGACACAGATCAAAGAGGTCTGTGATGGTAAAAAGATGGCTGATGCTATGAATCTGGTGTTGCGCTTTGTTCAAAAATCTTTTGTTTATAAGCGTGATGATGTGCAGTTTGGACAAGAAAAGGTGATGTTTGCAGATGAGACACTCTTTTATGATGCTTCAGATTGTGAAGACAGAGCTGTTTTGTATGCACAACTTGTAAAGAGGTTATTTGGTGTCTCTGCTGTTGGAGTAAAGTACAGTGACCACCTTACAACAGCTCTTTATATTCCAATGCAGGGTGATAGTGTCTATTTTAAACACAAGCGTTATGTTGTGGCAGACCCTACCTATGTAAATGCAAACATAGGTGAATCAATACCAAGATACCGCTCAGCATTACCTGAGAAGTTTATACGTTTAGTATATTAAAACTTAGTAATTAATAGCTACTTTATATGTCGGATCATCCTCTTCATAGCTACAGTGTGGTCCTGCTTTTTTTAGTAGTCGTTTACAGTCAGGGCTGAGATGACGCAGTAGAAGATTTTTACCGGCATCTTCATACTTTTTAACAAGTGAATCAATAGCTTCAACCCCTGAAAAGTCTAAAACACGAGCATTTTTAAAGTCGATAACAACTTTTTGTGGGTCATTTTGAATATCAAAGTTATCTGAAAATGTTGTAG
>CAZCMR010000180.1:0-1952 GCA_964499805.1 uncultured Sulfurimonas sp. | reverse complement strand
ATAAACCACGTATTGTATTTCAGGAGCAGGATTCAATTGCACAGATTTTAAAAGGATTTGAAGCAGAAATAGCCAAATATGAGAATAAAGGATACAGAATTATTGATATTGAAATCGAATCTGTTATACACTGGGAAGATAAGAAGCAGTTGATATCTAAAAAGCATCCTCTTTGTAAATTTGTAATGAAGCAATTTGTATAGCATGGATAAAATTATTATTTTTTTATCGCACAGCCAGAATAATGAAGACTATATGGTGAATATTAAGTTATCTTTTCCTATACTCAGTAGATGCAAATAACTACTTTAAATATTCTAAAAACTGGTAAAAATGTATTTCTTACGGGGAGTGCAGGAACTGGTAAAACTTACATCCTTCAGCAATATATAAATTATCTAAGAGATAATAAAATATTTCCAACAATTTTAGCACCTACCGGAATAGCAGCATCTCTTTTAAAAGGAAAAACTATTCACTCATTCTTTTCTTTAGGAATAAAAGACAGTTTTAGTGAAGAAGATATCAATGATATCGTGACAAAGAGCTATCTGAAAAAACGATTTAAAAATCTACAAGTTCTTATCATTGATGAAATCTCAATGGTACCGCCTACAATCTTTACAGTTATGGATAAAATACTTCAAGGTTTTAAAAAAAACACTAAGCCTTTTGGAGGTGTGCAGGTTATACTTTCCGGAGATTTTTTTCAGCTTCCACCAATACATAAAGAACCCACAAATAAAAGATTTGCATGGCAATCCCCATCATGGAAAGAGTCCGAATTTGTTACATGTTATCTTGTGAAAAAATACAGACAAGAACAAGAGAATCAATTAGTAACAATACTCGATAGTATCAGAGAAGGGAATATCTCACAGGAGACAATAAAACTCTTAGACTCCAGAATTGATGCAAAGCTAAATGATGAACATAAACCAACAAAGCTATATACCCATAATTATGATGTTGACACTATCAATATGCAAGAGCTTGAAAAACTTCCAGGTGAATTGCATACTTATAATTACTCTAAAACAGGTACAAGCAAAAATGTTGAAACAATTCTTCGTAATTCACTTCTAAGTCCAACGTTGCAACTTAAACAAGATACTTTGGTGATGTTCATTAAAAACTCTAAAGAGGGTGAATATGTCAATGGTACAACAGGAAAAGTTATAGGATTCAACAAAGAGACAGATGCCCCTATAGTACAAATCTCAAAACAGTTAAAGATAGAAGTAGAAAAAGAGAAGTGGACGATTGAGAATGAATTAGGAGATGAACTAGCAAGTGTAATGCAATATCCTCTAAAGTTAGCTTGGGCAATAACAGTTCACAAATCACAGGGAATGACATTAAGTTCCGCAGAGATAGATCTCTCTAAAACTTTTGAAACAGGGCAGGGCTATGTTGCTCTCTCAAGGGTAGCTGATTTAAACGGATTACGACTCAAAGGCTATAATGAAAAAGCACTGCAGGTAGATAGGGTTATTTTAGATATAGATAAACGAATAAGAGCATCTTCAAAAAAATCTGAAAATTTTATACAAGAGATATCAGAGATAGAATTAAACAGGGTGCAAGAGGAGTTTATGCAAAAACTGAAAAATGCAGCTACTTTAGAAAAACGAAATAAAAAAACACCAACGCATATTATTACAAAAGAGCTCTCCTTGCAGTGCTCCTCAATTGGAAAAATTGCCCAAAAAAGAGATCTGAAACTCTCAACTGTTGTTAATCATCTTAAAAAAATACGTAAAGAAGACAAAGATTTTAAGATGGACCACCTAAAACCGACAGATATCCCAATTGAGAAAATCAAACAAGCCAAAGAAGCTATACTTAAAGAGGGCATTGAAGAGAACTTTACGCCGGCAGGCGAAGTAAAACTCTCTGCTATTTTAGAAAGAGTTGAGGGAATAGGGTATGATGAACTGCATATTGCGATG
>CAZCMR010000179.1:0-1989 GCA_964499805.1 uncultured Sulfurimonas sp. | reverse complement strand
TCATTGACCCCTCACTGTTGCAGTTTCATGCGCGTGAGCTCTCTTTGGCACTGGCGGGCAAGTTTGATGCACCGGAGCTTATGGAGATTTTGGTTGATGAGAGTATAGTATCTCTTAAAACCCAAGAGGAGCTCAATGCCGAGCTTAACACATTTTTAACGCGCTACTATGAGCGTGAGTTAAAGAAGGTTAATTTCGCTACAAATATCTCTTTTGAAGAGAAAGCATTTTACATACGAAAATTTCGGGATAAGATAACAAAACTCAAACAAGGCGAGTTGGTCACATTTGATAATTAAGGATTGAATATATGAACTGGTGGATACATTTACATCTCTTTGCAGCCATCGCATGGATAGGCGGATCGATTTTTATGTTTGTTTTGGGGGTGACACTAAAAGACAAGAAAAAACAAAAAGAGGTTTATCCTCACGTAGGCCCTATCTTTGGCTACTTTGAGCTTTTTTCTTTAGGTCTGTTACTTATTAGTGGAACGATTATGATAAGTAATGACGGACTGCTTCATCTGCTGCTTACACATGATGACAGCGAGGTGGCAGAGTTGCTTAGAAGAAAGCTTTTGTTGGTTTTATCTTTAGTGATTGCAACCGTTGTACATTTTATTATTGCCTATAAAACAAACAACACAGAACGCACAAAACTGCAAAACATCCTCTCACGCGGTTCATCCATGTTTATCTTTTTTGTCAACCTCTTTGTGTTACATTATGCAATAATGATTCGAAGTATTATGGCATAACTTTTAATTTTCTTTTGTTTTTTGTTATACTGCTATAAATTCATAAAAGGTTGATTTATGGCAGGTATTCACTTCTCTTTTGATAATTTTGAGCAGCTTATGGCATTAAACATCGGTATTTCAGACAGACTTGATGAAAACCGTGCAGAGAGTTTTACACTTTTATATTGTGATTTTTCAGATATTTCTCAAGATATTGTTGATGCATCTCTTTTAGAGGTTCTGCGTGCTTCAGACTCCATTGTCAACCATGAGGGAGATTACTTCTTTGTGTTGCCATATACCGACAAATACGGAGCAGAGATTGTCAAAAATATGTTCGATGAATTCTTTGCCAAATATCTTAATGCCTTTTTGCTCTCCTACCCTGTTGACGGTGAAACACCCAAAGCGATATTTGAAAATATGCAAGACAGTGTGAGTACCTTTTTTAAAAAAGATCTGCACTGTTTGGATAGATTTACACGAGATTATTAAAAACTTTTTTTAACAAATGTATAGTATTTTGACTTCTTATAAAAAGAGATAGCTTTGGCTATCTTTTGTTCTCTGTATATCTTCGTGTCACATACCCATCTGCACTTTATTTTACTGTTTTGTATTGTCTCTTTATTTGCCTGCGTGAGCTTATTTCCATAAATCTTCTCAGCGTTAAGAGACAGAGGTGTTAATAAGAGTAAAAATATAGCAATATATGTCTTCATAACGCTATTATAAACTATTCTTTTTATAAATGGAACATTTTATGCTATTTTCTTTGTACTATATGGAGGAGTATCATTATGATCCCACTGGAAATAAAACAAGAATCGAACAAATTACCTCTACAAAAAAACACACAAAGCAGTGATGAAGTAGAGAGCACTCTCTCTTTTAAAGATCTGTTACAAGGTGTAAAAGAGATTCAAAACGGTGCGTTTGTATTAGCCCTTGAAGATGAGCTTCCAGTTGCTAAAAATGATTTAAAAGCACAAACAACACTTCTTAAAAGAGAAATAGGTGTTGAGCAAAAAGAGCTTGAAGCTTTTACAGAAAAAGAAGATATTGCACTCAATACAAAAATTTCACAGCATCTCAGTGTGACAGAATTAAAACAACTGATTCACGATGCAAAAGAGTATCTCAAAAAACAGATTAAAAGTACTGAGGGATTTTTACGCTCAGAAGCTGCACAGCTTCCAAAGACGCTCAAAGGTCTGGCGCAATTTGCCGAAAAACTCGGTATAGAT
>CAZCMR010000178.1:0-2025 GCA_964499805.1 uncultured Sulfurimonas sp. | reverse complement strand
AGCTGATTTGTAATCAGCAGGCCCGGGGTTCAAATCCTCGTGTCGGCACCATTTTCTTAGACAATCTCATTTAAAATATTTTCATCATCAATGCGGCTGTAAGGACTCTTTTTTACTTCTTTTAAAATTTGTTCCAGACGATTAATTACAAGGTTTGGGGGTTGTTTTGTATCGAAGGTATCTATGGCAATTGCAGAATTGCTGTCATTCAAATGTGAATCAAGAGCGTGAATAAGGTTTTGAGCTGCTTTAAATGCCTGTGCATGATTTGTATGTATAAAGTTAATAAAATAGTGATTCTCATCAATCTTTAGCAGATAATCGCTCATTCTGACCATTTTTCCTAATTGATCAACAAGAAGCTCTTTTTCATGATACAGAAGTGCAAAAGTTGCTTTGACATTGTACCTCTGTGCACTATAGTATGCTTTGCGAATCTCTACATATAATCTCTGTTTCATCTCTTCATTTATCATTTATCATCCTCATAAAAAGCTTTTCTTTCCGCCTCTGTCGTACATATCACGATAACGAAAGGTGATAAGATTTTGCATAATTGCAAAAAGTATCATAAAGTTTAAAAAACTACTTCCTCCATAAGAGAACATTGGCAGGGGTACACCTACAACCGGGGCATATCCTATGGTCATAGAGATATTTACACCCATGTATATAAATATCATAAAGGATATAGCAACAGTAACTACTTTAATGTAGTAGTCTTTGTAAAAGACAGCAAGACTCAAAAGGTGTAAAATGAGTAAGACATAAATCAAAATAAGTCCAAGCGCACCTAAAAAACCGGTTCTCTCAACTACAAAAGCAAAGATAAAGTCACTTGTTGCAATCGGTAGGAATTTCATCTGTGTCTGTGTGGCATTCTCTTTGTCTTTGCCGCTCCAGCCTCCAGAGCCTATGGCAATAATGGACTGCTGAACATGGTAAGATGGTTTTTCACTTAAAAAGTCTTTGATACGTGTTTTTTGGTAATCATGCAGACCATACTTATAAACCAGCGGTGAAAGGAGTAAAATTGTAGCAACAATAGTAGCTATGATTTTCCAGTAAACTCCGACAAAAAACAAAACTCCATAACCAATAAGCAGCAACACCAGCGCTGTACCCAAGTCTGGTTCTTTTGCAATAAGTATAAAGGGAAGTAAAATATAAAAACTGAGTTTGAGAAAATCTTTTAAATGGTAGCCATCTTTAGGCGGTGGATTTTTGTTTATAAGATAAGCAAGCATTAAAATAAGTGCAGGTTTTACAAACTCTGATGGTTGGATGGTTGCATTGATAAAAGGAATGTCAATCCAGCGCTGTGCACCAAGGCGTGAGTGTCCAAAAAACTCAACTGCCAAAAGAAGCAGAATATTTCCCCAGTATATAAAGGGAATAAGCCAGCTCATACGGCGAATAGGAAGAAAAAAGACAGCCATAAATGCAATAATAGCCACACTGACATAGGCGAGTTGTTTTTCTGCAAGGGCAGGAACTGCTTCACCAATAAGCCAATTAGACATAAGTACAAGAGGTATGATAAGAAGCATTGAAATAAAGTCAAATTGTGATAAAATACTCTTATCAAATCTCCGCAAGTTTGTAACTCCAAAAAAAATTACATGATTGTATCATAAAGGGTAAAGAAAATGATAAATAGACAAGAGTATCTTTGTAAAAATACACAAAGACTCGATACTTTTTTAGCTGAGGCTATAGGACAGACTCGTTCACAAGTAGCGCAGTTGATTAAAAAGTCTGCTGTTGAGGTAGATGGCAAGAGTGTTACACGCCCTGGAGTAAAGCTCAAAGGTGGAGAAAAAGTAACAGTAACATTTCCACAGCTTCAAGAGAGTGAAAATGAGATAAAAGATTTTGAAACAGAAGTGCCTTGGGCAAATGATGTTGAGATTATCTATGAAGATGAAGATGTTCTTGTTATTAACAAACCTAGCGGTGTAACTGTTCACCCAGCACCCAGTGTTAAAGAACCGACACTTGTAGATTGGCTCAAACATAAAGGTA
>CAZCMR010000177.1:0-2070 GCA_964499805.1 uncultured Sulfurimonas sp. | reverse complement strand
TAAAAGATTTGTACAGAAGGAAACATATGCAATTACAATCAATTTTAGAAAAAAATATTCAAGCTTTACGCAAATATGACACTTTTTTAGCTGCTGAGTTAGAAAATTTCAATGCAACTTCATTACACTACGAGATTTACCAAAGTGATGATCCAGCAAATATCAACTATATTGATAAAAGAAACTATAAACCTCTTTACAATAAACCTATTGAAGAGATTAGTACAAAAATGCAGGAATTTCAAAAATACATAAACCATCCTATATTGTTTTTCTTTGGTCTTGGTAATGGTGTATTTTATAAACTCTTAGAAAGTTTTGAAAAACTAGAACGTATCGTAATATATGAACCTGATATTCAAATTATTTATATGACACTTTCACTTTTAGACTTTTCAAAAGAGATTGAAGAGAAAAAACTAGTACTTATCTATACACAAAATTATAATTTTATAGATGCAATGAATATTTTGCAAGACTGGCAATTTAGATTCTATCTAAAGACATATGATCTTTTTGTACATACTCCATTTTATAATCAATTTTCTTCAGAACTTTTTAAAATAAATGACCTTAATATCCGTGCAATTAAACAGATAGTTATTTCTCATGGGAATGATGCAAACGATTCTTTAATAGGAATAAAACACAGCTTTTACAACATTCCAGAGATGATTCAAAATTATCGTTACTCAGAATTAAAAGAACAGCGTTTAAGCGATACAGCAGTTGTTGTTTCGACTGGTCCGAGCTTAACAAAACAACTTCCACATCTCAAAAAGATATCCAAATATGTGACTATTATCAGTGTTGATGCAAGTTTACCTATATTAGAAAAAGCAGGTATCAAACCAGATATTGTATGTGTGCTTGAGAGAGTAGAGTTAACAAGTGAATTCTTTCTCAATACATCAGAAACATTTATGAAAGATATCCATTTTGTTATAGCTTCACTTGTGCATGAAAAAACTCTTCAAGCGATCAAAGGAAAAAAGATCATAACAATGCGCCCATTTCCATACAATCGTTACTTAGAACTACCAGAGTTTGGTTTTGCCGGTGTTGGAATGAGTGCTGCAAATTTAGCGTTTGAAGTTGCATACCATATGGGTCATAAACAAACCATACTTATAGGTCAAGACTTGGCATATGGTAAAGGAGTAAGCCATGCGTCCGGACATGTATTAGGAGAAGATGAAGTTAAGCAAAAAGAAACAGATGATTATATAACAGCATATGGTGGAAACAGACAAATCAGGAGCAGTAGATGGTGGATTATCTTTAAAAATACTTTTGAAGGTGATATTGCCACAGCAAAAAATTCGATGACAACTATCAATGCAACTGAAGGTGGGGCGAGAATTGAAGGAGCTCTTGAAATTCCATTTATTGAAGCAACAAAAAATCTCAAACAAAAAAAATCAGCTATTTCTCTAACATATCCAAGAAAAGAAGAAGTTATGTCGTACTATTCACATGCAATACAAAAACTTCAAGATGCTGTTAGTTTTGGAGAAACAAAGAAAAAAGAATTTGAAGATCTGTTTTTAAAAGTTGCAGAAGTCTGGGATCAACTTGTATTTTTAAACAAAACAAATCAACTTCACAATATTAATTTTGATAAACTTCTAAAAATTTCTGACGAGATAGATGAGCTAAAAGAGATCTTTAACGATCAAAAATTTCAATCAATATTTTTTGATATCTTACAGCCATTTTTAATTAGTTATGAGTTAGAACTTGCACAAGTTCAAGTCCGTCCTACAAATACTCAAATCGAAAAACAAGCAAAAATTATAGACTGGATTATGAAACATAAAGAGTGGCTTTTTAGTGTTGCAGGGACAATAGATTCTGAACTCTATGTAATCAAAGATGCGATAAAACACTTAGAAAAAAAATTTCAAAATACAAAAACCTCTTCATAAACTTCCAAACTTCTACAATAGTAGAAGTTTGAATAAATTTTCTAAACAAATGATTACAACTACTGAAGAAGTTTTAATACATTTTGCTGTACAGCATTTGCCTGACTCATAGCATATGAACCAGATTGTGCCAAGATATTTA
>CAZCMR010000176.1:0-2085 GCA_964499805.1 uncultured Sulfurimonas sp. | reverse complement strand
GATTGTGGTCTTGTCATGATGAAAAATATCTCGAGTATAAAAGAAGAGTGAAGCGTCTTATACCGTTTCTTTTTTAATCTGAAAGGTTTTTTATGGATATTGTCTTTATACTTAAAGTTTTAGCCGGATTAATCATCATCTTGGCACTTTTAATGGGAATCTTCTTCTATTTAAAAAAATCTTCTCAAACAAAGAAAAAAAACAGAGATACCCATCAGATAAAAAAGCACGCTGATATCTGTAGATTGCAAGATATTTTAGCGGCTCTTAGAGATGAAAAAAGTACTCAAGAAGAGTTGCAAAAACTTATAGAGTGTCTTGTGAAGCACCATGCAAAAATCTCTGATAAATTTGATATTTATGAAGAGATTATCTTACGTCTGTGTTATCACCCGCAAACAAACAAAGACCTTATTTTAAAACTTGACAGGGCTTTGCAAAAACAAAACCCTGCCTATTTGCGTGAGTTAAACAGTGCCCTTACAAAAGGTTTAAATGCACGGGCTTAAACAGAGAATGTTATTTCTGTTTGTTGCTCGCCGCGTGAGACTCTTTAACAGCCTTCAGAAGCTCTTTAAATCCAACATCACTTGACTCTTCAACCTCTCTAATCTCTTGAATTACTTTTTTATCATCACCTTTTTTATGTGCTTCAAGGGCTTGAGCGAGTCCCTGGTGCACTTTTCTATGGTGCTGTGTAATGCTAGATATTAGTGGACTTCCTTTTAAGACAGTGTGGGCAGCTTCACTGAACCAGCGACCAAAACGACAGCTGTTTTCATCAGGAATTGATATTGATTCATTGTTGATAATTGCTTTGTAGGCATTGAGTTTTAGTGTAATATGGTCTATCTTTCCATTGCTTACATGAAGTTCGTTTGTAAGATCTTCTGTATTTGCCTTAATCTCTTCAGAGTTTTCAACAACTTTGTCAATATTTTCTTTGAAATGATGGAGTACTTCCATTACCTGATTTGTCTCATCTATGAAAGTGTTACTTATCTCCATCATAGAGTTGGAGTTTTGTTTAAGACCGTTGATGTTGATCTCAACTTCCTGAGTTGCTTTTTGTGTACGTTCTGCAAGTTTTCTTACTTCGTCGGCAACTACGGCAAAACCGCGACCATGCTCACCGGCACGAGCCGCTTCGATGGCAGCATTGAGTGCGAGAAGATTTGTCTGGTCTGAGATATCTTTAATGAGATTAATGATTTCTGCAATAGACATAACACTGTCATTAAGGGATGTTGAGTCATCTCCAAGTGTATTTGAGTGCTCCTGAATTCTGTCAATAGTTGAAACAATAGTCTCTGTTTCACTCTCGATTTCATGCATACGTTTGTTTGTTTTTGCATTGAGTTCATTGACATCTTCAAGTGCTGTAAGATTGTCTTCAATAGTTCCCTGGAGAAATTGTGTTCCGCTTTCATAGCTTTTTAGCAGCTCATTTATAAGTGTTTTAAAAGTGTCATTATCTGTGTTGTCCTCTTGTGAAGAGGTTTTGAGTGTCTCTATCTCGTGGCGAAGACGATTGTTTTCATCTTGAAGTGAGTCTATTTTTGCCTGATACTCTCTCTCGAGTTTCTCTATCTTTGCATCGCAGTTTCCAAACATATTTCCATCCTTTTTCTTGATAAATAAATTATAGCATAATAATTTAAAACATTTAAAATTTTAAGGTAAAAAATTAATTTTGTCTTTTATTAAAGCCTGATGTTCCAAATTTACTCGCCACTTCTACCTCTTTTGCAAAAGGTTTAAGGTATGGTGGCAAGGCTCTGCCTTTGAGTTTGAGTATATCGGCAATGAGTGCGTGAGCAACATATTTTGACTCAAGCAGTTTGATCTGCGTGAGATAAATAAAGAGCAGCTCGGCCTGGCGTTGGAGTGAGATTTTGTGTGTTGCATCGGTCTGCTCATAGATCCACAGAGCAAAGGCGTAGAAGTTCTTATAGACACTCTTACTCTCCCACAAAAGTTTAAGAGAACGCTTGAAGTTACCTGAGTTGTAGTAGATATCCCAAAACCTCGCAAAGCGTTTCATTATCTGTATATCTTTAAAAGAGAGGTGGGTATTTTGCAAGA
>CAZCMR010000175.1:0-2143 GCA_964499805.1 uncultured Sulfurimonas sp. | reverse complement strand
TACTCTTTTGTACTTTTATTTTATCACCCAAATGACCGTTTTGCACAGCTTTTGCGCTAAAAGTTATCACTATGCCGTTATTTTTAAGTGTTACTGTTACTTCACTGCCACGCTTGATGAGATAGAGTGCTTTTACATCACGCTGCGTGAGCACTTTGTTTGCTTTGAGACGATGTTTGGCTTCGTACTTGTTTAAAGGTAACTCTTGCAGTGGCATCGCTCGAAAATTTTGCAATATTATACTCTTTTTTTCTGTGTTTAACTTTGTAAGCGGCTCACCTTTTTGGATGAGTTGACGCGTAGAGATAGCCGGGAGAGTCGCATCTACTTCGTAGGAGAAAAAGAGCTTTTTGTTTTGTGATGTTTTGATAAAACAGATGGCATCTCTTTTTAAGTGGGATTTTTTTGCAAAGCCGACAGTGTAGTTTTGTGGCAGTTTTGTAATGTAGGCACGCGGTGTAACGGTAAGAGATTTTATAGTAATGCTTTTGTAGTGCTTATTATAGAGTGTTTTTATAGCGTCTTCTATTTTTGTTGTATCTATAGGGCTTTTTTGTGTAAACTGAATATAAGCAAAGTGGTTTGGTTTTACCCTATAGCCATATTTTTGCAAGATTTTTTGTAACTCTTGACCTTTGATGCGTAAAATGTGCTTACCTGCTTCAAAGCGTAAGATGGGTTTATTCTGAGTAGCTTTTTTGTCTGTAATGTCACTGAGTGTAACATAGGGGTGCGCAACAAGATAGTTGCGATGCAACTCCACTTCAGAAGCAAAAAGCAGACCATTTAAGAAGAAAAGAGAAAAAAGTGCTATAAATCGTTTCATAGAACTATTATACAAAAGATTTGTGTTACAAACTTGCTTTTTTTATGTACTCATTGTAATACCGGTAAGCTGTAAGTATATTTTTAAAAAGTAAAACTGATGCTGCTGCAAAAACCAAAGCAGCTATACTTCCCATAAAACTCCATAGTGGCACAAACAGCATAAAAAGGTAGCTGATATAGTAAAGATTAATCTGTAACTGCATATCTTTTTTTAAGATGACCTGCGACATCTCTGCGTCAAAAACCATGTTTGAACTCAGATGAAACCAGGTTAAAAAAGGCACTATTTTATAAAGCATAGCATTGATAAGTGCGTATATGCCTCCAAAGAGTACAAAAAAACCAATAACTAAATCAAGATACTCATACTCAAAAAAAGATCTGTAGATAAAGAGTAGAGCGGCTAAAATAAGATTTACCATAGAAAAGTACCATAGTGTAATACTGAGATCTTTTCGTTTTCTTTTGCGTTTTGACAAAATCATAATACTAAAGAGTGCAAATATAATGGTTAAAAGTGCTACAACTACCAAAACAGCCTGTGATACCTCTAAAAACTCTCCCTCACGCAGTACTATAAAACTGATAAGTAAGAACATAACACTGAGATAAAAACTGTTTTTAATCCAGCCTGGAAACTCTTTAGCAACAAAGAACATGGGAATTATCTTATAAGAGACAGCATTGATAAGTAAAAATACCCAACCAAACACCATAAGTGCTATGTGGATGTCACCAAAGTAAGGATAAAACAACACTCCTGCATGTACTAAAAGTGCTAAAAATCCAAAGATACTGCCAAGAGCCAGCAGAGTAAAACTTGTAGCAAATGTTTTTACCATAAAGTCTTTGTTTTCACTCTCAAGTACTGTTTTTAAAGAGAGCAGACTAAAGTATAAAAATGAAGCAAGAAGAAGAGTTCCTCCGGCATGAAGCAGCGCTGTTTTTGCTGTTAAAAAACCTGAAACAAAGAGCAGGGTTCCTAGATTGAGTGTGTAGTAGATAATGTTTGCATTGCGTACGACATTTTTATAAGCCAAGCCAAGCATAACAGGAATCATCTGAAACATAGAACCAAACATAATATGGGTAAAAAAACCAAGTGTTAAAAAGTGCGTGAGCGCAATGGCATCATAGTCAAAACGGTTGGCAATAGAAGTTGAGTAGAGTGCAAATACAACGGCAAAAGCTATAAGATAAAGAGTTGCGGTAATATAAAACTGTAGAGGAATCTTATATGGAGGAGCTTGATCGAGACTAAGACCTTGAAACATTTTATTACTCCTTAAAGATTTTCATCACAAAATTGTTTTCT
>CAZCMR010000174.1:0-2144 GCA_964499805.1 uncultured Sulfurimonas sp. | reverse complement strand
CATAACCAGACTCTTTTACTAAGTCAGCAGATCTTTGAATAGGAGTAAAATCTCCTATTTCAAAAAGAAATATAAGTGTTTCGTTCGCTTTGTGGGACTCGCTGAGAATCTCTTTCATACGAGGTTCAAACTCATTTTTTAGTTTACGTAAATCATATCTTTTCATTATCTATCAACCTCACCAAATACTATGTTTGTTGTCCCAATAATAGAAACAACATCCGGAATGTAGTGACCTGGTAAAAGGTCAGTTAAAATACCCGTATGCCAGAAAGATGGAGCACGCAGTTTTAGTCTATATGGATATGGTCCACCTTGAGAGTTTATAAAGAAACCAAGCTCACCTTTTGGTGATTCTGTTGCTACATATACTTCACCAACTGGTGGTCTCATACCTTGAGTCACAAGAACAAAGTGTTGCATTAATGAGTAGTTTTGTGTCATTAAATCAAGCTTTGGTGCAGAGATATATTTTGGTGCATGTGCCATTAATTCTGTCTCACCATTTTTTACACACTTCTCATACATATCTATTGTTTGATAAAGAATCTTAGCAGACTCTCTCATCTCTTCCATATAGATTCTATAACGTGCAAAGTTATCACCCTTATCAGAGAAAGGAACATTAAACTCTACTTCATCATATAACTCATATGGCTCTTCTTTACGAATATCCCAAGCTACACCAGATGCTCTAAGCATTGGACCTGTACAACCCCAAGAGAGTGCCATTTCAGTTGGTATTACACCAACCTCTTCCATTCTCATAAGCCAGATACGGTTAGTATCTAAAAGATCTTCATAATCTTTGATATTATCAGGAAGTTTATTTAAGAAAACACGTAGTTGATGCAAAAATGTATCTTGAATATCTAGAGGAACACCACCTATACGAATAGCAGCATGTGTAAGACGAGCACCACAGTAACCCTCGATAATGTCCATTAAGTACTCTCTCTCACGGAAAGCAAAAAGAAATACTGTCATCGCACCAATATCTAGTGCAGTCGTTGCAAGCCAGAAAAGGTGAGACATAAGACGGTTAATTTCTAAAAGCATCATACGAATAACTTTCGCACGACGAGGAACTTCAACATCTATAAGCTTTTCAACTGCAAGAGCAAAACCATAGTTGTTTGAAGATGAAGCGATATAATCCATACGGTCAGTAGTAGGCATGAACTCGTTATAAATCATATTTTCAGCCATCTTCTCCATACCACGGTGAAGATATCCAATATCTGGATGTGATTTCACTATCTGCTCTTGTTGTAGGTGAAGCATTAAACGTAACTGTCCGTGAGCTGATGGGTGTTGAGGACCAAAGTTCAGGATAAGTTCGTTATCTTCACGATCAAAAGTAATGTTTTCAAAAAACGGTGTTAATCTATTTTTTATCTGTGCCATATTTTTACCACCCTATCTTTGAGGATCATCAACGATTGTTGATGTTTTTTTACTATATTTTTTGATGAGGAAAACGCCACCATCTTCTTGATAATCTTCTACATTTCTCTCTTCATTACCTGTAATCTCAGTCCCCTTAGGTACTTCAAATCCAAGACGAGCAAAACGCTCAGAGTCATAACGATCAACACGTGCAGTATCACGAATTTCTGGTCCAATTGCCTCACGAGCTTCTTTTCCGTAAATCTTATCTACTTCATACCATGCAGCAAACTCATCACCCTCTAATGGATAAGTTTTAAGAAGTGGATATCCTTGCCAATCATAAGGCATAAGAATACGTTTCATAAATGGATGAGCATTTGCCTCAATTCCAAACATATCAAACATCTCACGCTCAGACCAATCAGCGGAACGAAAAAGCTTCTCAACAGAATCAACAGCTTCACCATTATTAATGAAAAATTTGATACGAATACGTTTACGTTTCGTCATTGAAAGCATTTGGTAAAAGATTTCAAAAGTGTTATCTTTTGCAAGCCAATCAATTGCAGAAAGTTCTGAAAGTTGTGTATATGTAAGTTTATCTTTCATCAACTCTAAAACACCATAGATATCTGAAGCATTGATATAAACTATCATCTGTTCAACTTGAATAAATGCTTCTTTTACATCAAACTTCGCTTTTATAGCAGCTAAGTCTGCTGCAAACACTGCATCACTCTCTACTTCTTGTT
>CAZCMR010000173.1:0-2167 GCA_964499805.1 uncultured Sulfurimonas sp. | reverse complement strand
AGTTCTCCCTTTTTGACTTTAAACTCCATCTAAAACCCTATAAAGGAGAAGAAGTACAAGAGCTTCTAGATACTATTCGAGAAAAAACAGCCCTTATTAAGCCGCCAAAATATAATAAATTTCAAAATGGTTTTGCACATATCTTTGCCGGTGGCTATGCAGCAGGATACTACAGCTACAAATGGGCAGAGGTTTTGAGTGCTGATACCTTCTACAAGATAGTAGATGAGAAGATTTTTAACTCTCCTACAGCACAAAAGTACAAAGAGATAGTGCTGCACAGAGGCGGTTCACAAAGTATGCAGGAGCTTTTTGTAGAACTAATGGGCAGAGAAGCTGACCCAAAACAACTACTTCGCCTCAATGGTATTATCTAGATGCGACTCTTTAGGCTATTTATCTTGGCTGCTACACTCCTGTTTGGAGAGACCACTGTGAAAATTGCAACATATAATGTCCAAAATCTTTTTGATTTAGATAGAAGTGGCTATGAATATGAAGAGTATATTCCCTACACACGCTCTGGCTGGAATGATAAAATGTACAACATTAAACGGAATCATCTTGCCAAAGTTATAAAAGATATAGATGCAGATATAATAGCGCTTCAAGAGATAGAATCTCTCCAAGCACTTAAGGATTTACGCTATACACTCAAACGTAAAGGTCTCTACTACCCTTACTATAAAATCGCCAATGCAAAAAAAACAACAGTTAAAGTAGCCATTCTCAGTAAAATCCCTTTTGTTTATGCCAAAGAGCTCTTTGTAACACACTCTAATGAGTATAGAAATATTTTAGAGCTTAAAGTAATCATAGAAAATAAACCCCTTTATATCTTCGTAAATCACTGGAAAAGTAAATCAGGACCAGAGAGCAGACGTATAGTTTCAGCCAAAGTACTTCATAAACGCATCAAACAACTTGGATTGCACAACAATATCATTGCGCTTGGAGATTTTAATTCAGATTATGAAGAGTATATCAGGTTTGCTAGAAAAAGAAGACATAATGACACAAAAGGAGTAACTGGCATTAACCATATTTTAGGAACTGTCAACTATCAGATTAACAGTTCTAAAGCCAAAGTACAAAACTATGACTTTTATAATCTCTGGTACGATGTTAATGACACAGAAAAACGATATACATATATTTACAGAGGGAGAAAAGAAGCACTTGACCATATTCTTGTAAGTGCTGCACTTCTTGATAAAAGAGGGCTTGAATACAAAGAAAACACAATTCATTCTTTGGAAAAAAAGTATCTCTTTCGTAAAAAGAACATCTACCGATGGCAACTTACATGGAAAAAACCACGCAGACATCTAGGAAAAGGGTACTCTGACCATCTTCCTCTTATTGCAGAATTTACAGTTATAGACACCAATTAATAGGCTCTTTGCCATTTGCTTTTAAATAGTTATTTGCTTGAGAGAAAGGTTTTGAGCCAAAGAAACCTCTATAAGCAGATAGTGGTGATGGATGAGGGGCTTTTAGTATAAGATGCTTTGAGCCATCTATCAACTTCTCTTTCATCTGAGCAGGTCTTCCCCACAATATAAAAACAACATGCTCTAAATTATCACTTATGGCTTTGATAGTAGCATCTGTAAAATACTCCCACCCTTTCTCTTTGTGCGAATGTGCCTCATGCGCACGAACACTCAAAACTGCATTGAGCAATAAAACTCCCTGCTTTGCCCATTGTGTCAAGTTTCCACTTTTTGGATAGGGACATCCCATGTCACTCACAAGTTCTTGAAAAATATTTTTAAGGGATGGGGGAAACGGCACTCCGTCTTGGACAGAAAAAGCAAGGCCATGTGCTTGATTAGGCCCATGATAAGGATCTTGTCCCAAGATAACAACTTTTACATCTTCAAACTCCATAGAGTTATATGCATTAAAGATATTTTTTGCTTCAGGGTAGATAGTATAAGCCTGTTTCTCTGCTAATAAAAACTGCTTTAAGTGAATAAAATACTCTTTTGAAAACTCATTTTTTAAAACATTTTTCCAACTCTGAGGTACCTTTGGGTCAACTTTTGTTATATACATTATATCACTTTTAATTTTTTAAAAATATAGCATAAAGAGTATTAAAATAGAGTTTTTGAAGTTATTAATTTTGATTGTAATTATATTGATTATTAGTTAAGTTAGA
>CAZCMR010000172.1:0-2195 GCA_964499805.1 uncultured Sulfurimonas sp. | reverse complement strand
GTGCTGTAATGTCAGAATGAATTTTGTCTAAAATCTCAAATCCTCTGTTTACAATTAGCTTTGCGTGAGGGTATCTTGTATGAAAAGTGTGAATGATGTCGACTAAAGCCGCTTCATTTTTGGCACGCTGTTTTTGTGTTTTGGCTATAAGCTGATAGGAGTCCAATGTATCAAAAAAGAAGTTTACAAAGCCTCTTTTTATCTGTGGTTCTATCATCTCTTTAAAGAGAAACTCTTTATAGGCAGGGTTTGTAAGATCTAGCAGATGGCTTTTCCATGCTCTGTTTTTACCGACTATAAGATTTTTATCAAGTTTTGCAAATGCCGGATCATTTGGATCAATCTCTCCAATGCTGACATAAGCATACATTTTGTCTCTATAGACTTCAAAACCGTGTCGATAGACATCTATATTGTTTGGTTCAACTATGATATAGTTATGAATCCCAACCATTGGGTAAGATATATCAGAACCATAATAGACAATAGCACTCTTTTTTGGTTCAGATGCAAAAAGTAAGGTGCTCAAGAGTAAAAAAAGAAGTAAAAATTTACTGCAGCATAAATGTATCATAGTTTAACCTGTCCATTTCATTTCGAATAATTATAACACTTGCTGTAAAAACAATCAGTAGCGATATCGCATACCCATAACCAAACATTGCCGGCCCCATATCAATAGAGAGAAGGGTTAGTACTGCATTTAAAACTAAAAAGGCAAACGAAAGCCACATCGCAACGAGCTTTCTGTCAAGATAGTATAAAATCGCTAAAACTGACATAAAGGCAAGTTGCAGCATTGCTCCTATGGTTAAGATGTAGAGAAGACCTAGGTAGAGTTGCGGGATGTTGAGTATTTTAAAAGCGTAGGGTGCTGAGAGAAAAAGTATAATGTCAACAATGCTTTGAATAATAATAATCTCGTGAATTGCATGGCGAATAACTAAAATCATATCATTTCTATAGTTGGTAATTGTTTTGAGTGTTGCACCGTTTCGTACGGCATTATAGTACAGATCATATTTTTCGGCAAAATCAGCTTCGAGTCTAAAAAAGAAGATGGCCATTCCAGGTAAGATAGAGAGATAAGCTAGAAAAATTGGAATGTCATATACAACAGATGCGTGTAGTCTGCCAATAACAGCATAACCTGTTTGGGGTGAGTACCAAAAAATAAGTTTGTCTATCCATGCCCCTACATTATAAAACAGCCCAGCAAGTGCCAGGGACCAGTAGAAGTTCTTCTCTAAAAAGAAATCTATCTTTAAAAATATAGAGGAGTTGTAGCTTTTAATGATAAGACTCATTAAGATAATGAGTAAAATCGCATTCCCTCCAAAAAAGATATAGATAAGCTTCTCAATAGTGTCACCTACATAAATAGAAAAAAATACAATAGCAGCGTAGGAGAGAAAATAAGACCATACTACTGCATTATAATACTTTAAGCTTGCTGCTAGGATACTCGATATCCACACGGCACACAGCACTAAAAATGTAACAATAACACCGATGATAAAAACTGCACTCTGCCCTTCAAATATCCATATATAAAAAGGGATGATAAAAGGAAGCCCTAATATCCATGCCAAAAAGATAGCACCAAAATAAGAGGGTAGAATCTGATCTTCTTTGTGTAAATAAATAAGATCTGCTACATAGCGGGTAAAAGGAAGCTGAATGATACCGGTTATGATCAGACTCGAGGCAAGAGCGATAGCATAGGTGATGACAACCTGAAAACGGTAAACATCACTATCTGCTCCATAACTTGCAAGGTTGATAAAACCCACAAGTAAAATGGCGATAATAGAGATTACCCATGGACCAGAACTTAGTATTGCAGAGTAGCCATATACTTTTGCAAGTGAGAGGATACGGTCTTCTTTGAGAATTTTACGGAGTTCAAAACCAATACCAGCCATTTATAATTCCTCTTTAGTATACAGTTTAGCATCTAGTTCATCCCATGTTAAGGCTAAAGCTTCATTATAGAGTTCTTTATAATCTTGTAAAAACATCTCTTGTCTATAGTACTTTTGCACACGCGTGAGACCATTTTTTTGGGCTTTTTCCCAGCTTCCATTTTTAAAATCAAGTAAGTTGGCATACTCCTCTGCCAAAGCATTTGGATTTGCTATACCGGTGAGAGCTCCTGCAAAACCGATGGCTTTATCTTCATCATTAATACCACC
>CAZCMR010000171.1:0-2241 GCA_964499805.1 uncultured Sulfurimonas sp. | reverse complement strand
GTAGTTTTAGTGATATCCATTTTGCACCTCCTACTTATTTGATTTCGATTTTTTTTGTAGTATCTTTTTCTACTTTGAGTTTTGGTATGACAATCTCTAAAACACCGTCTTGTGTTTTTGCTTCAATCTTTTCAGTATCTACCTTTTCTGGAAGTGTAAAGCTTCTTGCAAAACTGCCATAAACACTCTCAACGCGGTAGTAGTCATCTTCTTTGACTTCATTTTGAACTTTACGCTCCCCTTTGATAGTCAGGATGTTTTTATCGATGCTGATCTCAACATCCTCTTTTTTTACCCCCGGAAGATCTACATCAATGTAGTATGCATCTTCATCCTCACGTGTATTTACCGCCGGTGTAAAATCTACTATCTCTTTTGGTTCAGCTTCCAGCTCAAACTGTTTAAAGAATTCATTCATTAAATCAAATTTTGGGTTTCTGTATCTTGTTACCATCATGATATACTCCTTATAATTGTTTTTTTCTGCTGTAATTATAAAGAGTTTTTTGAGAATGGAATGCTACTTAAGTAGCAGTTGGGAGGTTTTTTCCTGAAGTCTTTGAAAATCTACTATTTTGATGTTACGTCTGCTTGTCTCTATGAGATTGTCAGATTTTAGCTGTTTGAGTGTTCGCTCTACAACATGACGAACCGTGCCTAAGAGTTTTGCTATCTCTGTGTTTGAGAGGTTGTGCAACAGACCATACTTGAAACGTTTTTCTGGGTTGAGGTTGTCAAGAAGGAGATTGATAAGTCTGTCTTTTGTGTCATAGAGTGCCAAGTCCGTTGCAAGCTCTTCGGTATGGCGCATATGAGCAGCAAGATAAGGGAAAAATTTACGGTTGAAGTTTACATCGGTCTGTAGCCATTGGCGTACACGCTCAACAGGCAGCTCTAACACTTTACAATCTTCTAAAACTTCATAGGCAACATCGTGAGGCTTGTTGTCAAGAAGTGTAATAACATCAAACATATCTCCTCTTTTGTAGATGAAGAGAGTTTGTTCTTTGTTGTTCTCAAAGTTGATCTGGTAGGTCTTGATGCGACCGTCAACGACAACATAAAAGTGTTTTAAAAAGTCATCAGGAAAAAAAGGAGAAGAACCCTTTTCAAACTCAAGAGGTTTTGCATACTTATGGAACTCATCAGCAAAGGTCTGTGTGGTGTTATTTAATAGTTCAAGCTGTTTGGAATTATTAGTTTCATTTTTCATAGATGAATTGTAACATAAAATGGAATAAAGTAAAACTTTGCAATATGCAATATTTCTTCTTTATGAATCTTACATTGTGTATAGTTTTAAAAAAGTAATTCCTTTATGAAAAAGGCAGCGTATGATACTAGGCAAATGTCCTTATTGTGACGATGGAGAGATAGAAGTACGAGACAAAGAGGTACGAGGTAAAAAAGTAAAGCTTTATGCCTGCTCAAATGCACACTGGATGAGTGAAGATGGTGAAATGTATGAGCTCACGCAGGAGTCAAGTTGTGACTTTCGTATCTGGCAAAATACACTGGCACGCTATGGAAAATGGCTCTCTTACAAAGAGGTGCGTGAGCTGCTGAGTGAGGGTGAGATAGAGGTGGAGCTGCTGAGTAAAAAATACGGAAAGAAAATCAACTATACAAAAACAGCTATTTTAAATCAAGAGTATGGGGTAAGCATAATTTGGGATTAATTTGGGTAAAATCTATCTATGTTACAACAGTATCAAGAGGCGATAGAAAACAGTAATATTGTATCAAAAACCGATGTCAACGGCATCATTACTTTTGTAAATGATGAGTTTTGCAAAATTTCAGGATACAGCAGAGAAGAGCTTCTTGGTAAAAACCACAACATTGTAAGACATCCCGACGTTCCTGCTTCTAAGTTTAAACTCCTCTGGCAGACCATAAAAGCCAAAAAGATCTACAAAAGCACCGTTAAAAATCGAGCAAAAGACGGCTCAACTTTTTATGTTAATACTACAGTTATTCCCATTTTGGATGAAAAAGGGGATATTGAAGAGTTTATTGCTATTCGTTATGATGTAACTCAAGAGGTTTTTTATAAGGAATCTTTGGAAAAAAAAGAAAAAGAGCTAGAGATTCTTAATGCAGAACTTGAAAAAAGAGTAGAAGCAAAAACCAAAGCACTTAAAAAACTCAATGAAACACTGGAGATGCGCGTCAAAGAAGAGATTAAAAAGAATGAGGCCAAGCAAAAGGTGATGTTTTGGCAGTCACGCTTTGCCTCTT
>CAZCMR010000170.1:0-2281 GCA_964499805.1 uncultured Sulfurimonas sp. | reverse complement strand
TATTTGAGGTTAAAAGAGGAGGTAATTTTTAGATGAAAAGCTAATCTAAGATAGAATTTACAATCTTAGACGGCTTCCACATGGAAAATGAGCCTTTTTTTAGTACTTCAAGATCTAATTTTGTATCAGGATATTTTTCTTTAAACTTTTCAAAAAAATCTTCTATCTGTTCTGTTATACCAAAATCCTGTACATAGTTTTTTATACCTTTTTCTATTGTAGCTTGGTTCATTCCAGACTGCAAGGCATTCTCAAGCTGTACCATATAGGCAAAAGCATAAATAGTTGCCAAAGCCATATATTTTGAAGGCATATCTTCATATTTTTTCAATACATTACGTAAAGAATCTATATCACCTAGAGATGCATAATGATTAGCTTTTGTTATATCTTCATTCCATCTTTTTTGTAAAATCGCTCCCTGTTTTGTTTCTAGTAAATCTTCATCTGAATCCATTAATGCATATGCCGTAGCATAATCTTTTTCACGTATAGCAGTTAAAAAACGTATCTTTGTATCTAAAGATTGATACAGTATTTTTGCTTCTTCTTCAAACTCAGGAAATTTTTCCAATATTTTTACTAACTCTACAGCTTTTTCAAATTTATTTTCACTTATATACTTTTGTATTTTCATATACAATGAATCTGCATAGTTCATTAAACTGGTATACTCTGGCAACTCTTTTAAAAAAGGATATTTTTTGGCAAGTTCTGAACAGACACGAAACTGTTTTTTTGAAAGAGCTGATACAAATCTCTTATATACATCTACTTTTGTTAAAACATCCTGCACAAATATTGTCTTTTCACTACTGCCTCGGTATGGAGCTAAAATATCTTTTGCCATCTGCATTGTTCGTGGATTAAGTGCATACTTTTGTGCTGTTGCAAGTGCTTTTTTCCATCTTTTTTCAAGATCTTTATAAACCTGTGTCTCTTTATAGATAGGATATTGATTGGCAAGTCCGTATGCCAGAGCTATTTTACCCTCTTTTACATAGTTCAAAAATTTATTATAAGACTCATAATCTCTCATCAATTTTTGAATAATACGATTTTTCGATGGATTTTTCTTAAATTTTTCAAGAAGTGCCTCTGCTTTTTTCTTCTCACCTCTTTGAAGATACTCTTTAGCCTTTAACAAGCTGTTTTCCCAAAAGTTTGTCAAGAGATCATATACTTGCGTGTATTTCAAAAGAGGATTCTCTTCTACAACTTTTTGAAATGAAGAAATTTCCTGTGTTCTTAAAAGTTCTTGAAGCGTTGCTTCTCCTTCAAAAATATCATAGTACATCAAAAAACCATCCTGTGTACCAATTATTAAAAAATGCTGTTCCTCATCAAACTCTAAGGTAGTAATAGGGGATGTAATTTTAATATAACTCTTGCTTATCTGCTCATAATCATCAAGAGAATAAACAATGATATAACCAAGCTTTGTACCTAAAAACAAAAGCGTTTCATTCAAACCAACAGTTATTGATGTTACATCATCATGAATTCCTTCCAAGCGTCTAATAACTTTGGATGAATAAACATCCCATATAATTGCAGAAGATTTTTTATCAATACTCAAAAGCTTGTTTTTTCGAAAAAATTTCAACTTCATAACAGGTGCAGAGTGTGCTTTGAGTTTCTCTTTTGGTGTCATAGTAACAATGTTATAAAGTGATATTTTTCTATCATAACTTGCAGTTGCTACCCAGTTTGAATTTTGAGAAAAAGCAATATCATTAATGGTATCTGCGTGAGGGGGCAACGTAAAAACCAGTTTTCCACTCTCTACATCAATAGCAAAAGTTTTTCCATCATCACCACCTGAAAACATATAACGTGAGAGAGGGTCAATAGCAACAGCAGAAACAGTTCCATGATGGCGATCTACTTTTGCTACGAGTTTTTTTGTTTTTGCATTAAAAAGCTTTGATTCTCTTTCATCTTCACTGATAAGTGCAAAGTATTTCATATCATTTGAAAAAGCCACTACAGGAGTCATATAGTGTTTATGCACAACACCTGCTTTAAAACCACCTTTTAATGCAAGGCTATTTTTGTCAAAAAAACGCACAGTTGTTTCGTTATCAATAACAACAAGTATATTATTATTTAAAATTTTCATTAAGATAATCGGTTTTGCAACACTTTTACTTTGTACTGTCTTCATCTTTTCCCTACTTTTTTAAATAACCCTCTTTAATGAGAGCCTTTTTAATCTCTTCTTGGTGTTCTTTACCTTTTGTCTCCATATGCACCGTTACATTGGCATCACCATAGTCAA
>CAZCMR010000169.1:0-2305 GCA_964499805.1 uncultured Sulfurimonas sp. | reverse complement strand
CAAAAATAAATTAAAAATTTTGAAGAATGTGTCGATTCTTCATTTAACAGGGTATGGAACTTTTATTGCTAGTATAAGCTTTAAAAGCAGTAAACTCACAGCGGAGGTTTTAGAATGCGTGTTACACAAAGTATGTATTATGATAGTATCTATGCTAATAATAACTCAAAACTTAATCGTGAACTTTTTGATGTAAATAAGCAAATAGCCTCTGGATTAAAGATACAGTATGCAAAAGATGATGTAATAACTTTTAGTGAAACAATGCGTCTTGATAATGAAGTTGTTACTTTAGAGCAGATGAAAAAAAGTACGGAGAGTGGCTATAAAGTAGCAAATCAGACGGACACTATATTGAATCAATTTAGCAAAAACATGAACAGAATGAAAACACTTTTGATTCAAGCTGCAAACGGAACAAATAATGACACCTCTTTAGATGCCATTGCAGGAGAGTTACGGGGTATAGAAAAAAATCTTAAAGGTTTGGCAAACACTTCTATAAACGGGCAGTTTATTTTTGCGGGTTCAAAAGTAAAGACGCCGCCAATTTCAGCAGATGGTATGTATCACGGGGATGACAGAGTGCTTAATGCTTTTGTCGGCTCACGCGACAAGCAACAGTATAATCTTACAGGGGCAGATCTCTTTTTGGGTGAGGAGAAAAAACGACCGCGTGAGACAACAACCAATGTTATTAATAAAAACCTCTTAGATGATACATCTCTTGAGACATCTGATACTATTCGTGCACTTATGGGTGATAAAGATGATGACGATACGACAGTCAACACTGCCTATTTTTACCTGCGTGGAACAAAAAGTGACGGGACAACGTTTAAATCTAAAATTGACCTGCTTGATACAAAAACAATAGATGATTTGTTACATGAGATAGGTACTGCATACGGTAACTCTGGGAGTGTTGATGTAGTTAATGTCAGTTTGAATAATTTTGGAGAGATAGTTGTTGAAGATAAGCTAAAGGGTTCTTCGAAGCTGGACTTTCATATGGTTGGTGCAGTAGATTTTAACGGTGGTACAGATGCTGATGTTACGGATATAGATGATTTGGATGATGGAGAGTCTGACTATCAAAAGATAAAAGACAGCTCATCAACAGCAAGTAAGCCGAATCTGTTTGTAAAAGAGTTTTTGAAATCTGGGCTTGCTTCTACAAGTGAAGCAGCAAGCAAAATAGAAGGCATTGTGTATGATAGAACAATGTTTGAGAAAAAAGGGAGTTATCTCTCGGCAAATGTAGCGCAAATAGTAAGAAAGACACACTTTGCTACTGAAAACAATATGGTTATCAATACAATCGCCCCACAAGAAGTAAATGCTTTTGCCAAACCCTCTACACTGCTTTCAGAAGTTGCAGACCCAAAAAAAGAGATAACTCCAGCAACAGACCCAAAAACCTATACACTTGATGGCTCTGAACTCAAACTTGTCGGAAAAGATGTGAACGGAGATGTGTTTGAAACAAGTATCTCTTTAAAAAACAGTGCCAATGGAGGCTCTACATTTACTGTCCAAAAAGATACTAATAATGACGGAACGGTAGATACGACATACGGTCCTTATGATATTTATGATATGGGAGACCCTCGTGCAGCTGTTGATGCAGACAAGATGACGTATCAACAGTTAATGGATGTTATGAATATGGTAACAACGTCAGAGCTGCCGCAAGATGATGATGGCAGTGGTACTATTGAACCTGAGGAGTATGATGCTGCCATTAAAAGGTCTGAATATAAAGGGAGTACCTATTTAAGTTATGACGGAAAACTTCAGTTTCATGATTTACAGGGAACAGGGGCAGAAGGAACACAGGCTGAGATTTCCCTCTATGACCCAAACAGTGATGACTTTACAACGGATGCATCCGGAAATGTTACTGCTGCGTCTTCCATTATGAGTTTTAATGCCAACAACTCTTTAACCATAAGAGACCCTAAAACAGATTTTTTTAAAACGATAGATGAGATGATAACAGCAGTTGAGAACCATAAGCTTTATCCTGACCCTTCAAGCGGTGATTTGCGAAATGTAGGTATAGAGTATGCTCTTGCAAAGATGGATGATTTGCAGGACCATGTTTTTAGAATGCACTCACAGGTTGGAGCACAGTCAAATACTTTAAATACGGCTCAGGAGCGCACTGAGCTTTTGCGTATCAGTACTATGTCACTACGCTCAAGTGTTGTTGATACGGACTTGGCAGAGTCATCACTGCGACTACAGCAGTTGACAACAAACTATCAGGCGATGCTCTCAACAGTTGGTAGAGTTTCAAAAC
>CAZCMR010000168.1:0-2330 GCA_964499805.1 uncultured Sulfurimonas sp. | reverse complement strand
ATTGTTTATTACTCTAACTATTTAAACTTTTGTGAACGGGCACGCAGTGAAGCTTTTTTTTCGCGAGGCTTAAATCCTGTACTTAAAAACGGCCACTTTGTAGCTCGTAGAGTAGAAGCTGACTTTTATGTAAGTGCCAAACTTGGAGATCTTTTAGATGTTAAAACAGAACTTGTCGAGATGAAAGCAGCTTCATTTGTTTTAAAGCAAAAAATATTTAAAGAGACGATACTGCTTTTTGAGCTTGAGATAGTTCTTGTCTACATTGAGTTTTCAGGAAAAGTCAAACGAATGGATAAAGAGACAAAAGAGTTAATCTTCTCGCTCTTTAGTAGGGTAAAAACCTAGAGTATCCAGGTTTTAGAAGTTCTATTTGATAGACCATTTGATGGTTTACAAGTGGGATTTTATACTCTCTTGTTTCTCCTGTGATTTGAGAGTAAAAATAGTCCATTCCTACTGTTGTAGCATAATTTATCCAGTCATAAACCACATCATTTCCTAAAAGAGAATTTGTTTCAATAACAAAATTGTTTTGCTCAATAATGGAGTTTGCAACAATCATTTTTTCTCTATCGGTATATTGTGTCATGGATAAAATAAGTGGATCATAATTGATTTGTGTCGAGAGCACATTGGTAGCATTTGTATCGTAGAGTGTTAACTGAGAGAGAATCATTCCACTTTTGATCACAGGTGTATTTATGAAAAAAGATGCATTGTTTATATTTTTGTTTTCTTTAAGATAACGCTCAAGATTTGTCGTTCTGCGTGAGATGAAGTATTTGATAACTTTTTTTTCTTTTTGAAGGTTTTTGTCACTATTATTTTCTACTGTTGTTTCAGATGAAAGCAAATCACCAAAAAGGTTTTCTCCTTTGGCGCTGTTATTTTCTACAGAAGAGTGCAAAAAGGCTTCTTCTTGATAAGTAGCTAGTTTTTTTCCTATAGCAGATTTGTCTGAAAAGATAACAAGAGGTGATACTGCCTCACGCAAGAGTAAATCACTTTGTGCTTGATAATCTATAGCACCAAAGAGCAAGTTTTCTTGAGAACTGTTCATGTCGTTGTTGTTCAGTGTTGGAAGGTAGATGATAGCATCGGGATTGATTTGTATAATATTTTGTCCACCTTTTTGTGTTAATGGTGCAATAATGTAGTTAAATCCGTCTTGTTTAATTTTATTAATTGCGTTTTGCAGTGTTGTTTGTTCCTCATCATCAATTTTATAACTTTTTAGAGTAAAAGGATTTGTTTTGGTCATAAGGTAAGCAAAAGAGGCATTTACAGTAGATGAGGCATATTTTCCTATTTTTTTATAAGGAAGTAAAATAGCAATTTTAAGTTTGCCTCCACTGTTAAAAGCACCAAGATTTAAAACAGATATATAGATACTTCTGGCATCGTTTAATTGTGTATCATCCATTTTTTGACTTGCATGAGCAAGAAATGAAAAGATCATTCCTTTATCTAGATACTCTTTAAGACACTGGGTGTCACACTTGTAAGGATCAAGATTTTGAATGTATGTTTTTGGTAAAGGAATGTCTGAAAGTATAGAACTTTGAGCATATGCCAACAAAGGAAGAAAAGATAGGAGTAGTTTTTTCATAAGTAACTCTTTATAGTATGAAGATCATGTAATGTTATTTTTTTTAGTTCCGGATTTCGCAAAAGAAACTGTGGATGATAAATAGGTATGAGCTTTTGTTTTTTAAAATCTATTGCATGCCCTCGAACGCTTTCAAAGTTTTCTGTATCTCCTGTTAAAGCTTGATAAGCATCAGCTCCAAGAGTTACGATGAGATCTGGATTAATGAAGTCTATCTGCGCTAGAAGGTACTGTTTGCAAGATTTTACTTCAGAAGGGGAAGGTTGATTTGATTGTAACGGCTTGCATTTTACAATATGTGTAAGATAAACATCTTCAATATCAAGGCAAAGTACTTTTTCAATCATATTTTTGAGACTTTCACCAGATCTTCCGCAATAGTAGCTATTTGTTGCATCTTGAGAAGAAGAAACCATATAGTCAACTATAAATATTTTTGCATTTTTTGAACCATATCCTGACATACTTTGTGTACGTGATTTGCTTAAATCACATAAATGACAGCTCTGTATCTGTTGCTTTAATTCGGTGAGTGAAGCAGGAGGCCTTACACTATTGCTCTCATTGAGAGTAAAATGGTCTATATATTCAAATCCTATAGCTTTAAGACGATAAAGGTTTTGTAAAAGTATAAGGTTCTGAAATGATTTCAAATCTATCCACCAAGCTTGTATTTTGAAGTGATAGTATAGTTTAAAACTCGTTAAATGCAACTTTA
>CAZCMR010000167.1:0-2330 GCA_964499805.1 uncultured Sulfurimonas sp. | reverse complement strand
GCAAAGTTTATAAAAAGTGTCATATACTTTTTGACTTTTGCTATTTTTGAAGGGGTGGTTTTGGCATCTTGAAGGTACATATTTTCAAAGGTGTAAAAGTCACCTTCACCTAACACTTCTGTATCCATTCCGATTTTAGGGCGCATTAAAATCTCTGTTGTTCTTACTTCGCTGCGAGGATTTATAGGCTTAATAAGCAGCTCTTCATCTCCAAGGCAGAGTGCTTTTTTTACTTCTGCAGAAGCAGAACTAAAGGAAGTCACACCAGGAATGACTTCGCAATTTTCATAGATATGGGCAGCTTTTTCTTTGATGATGTCAAGCAGATAGTAGATACTTGAGTAGATTCCCGCATCGCCTATGGTTACAAAAGCAACACGCTTGTGTTTTTTAAGCGTATTTAAGATAATATCTGCTTCATGTTCCCAGTCATCATGATTAAATTGCATAGGTGAGTAAACTGCAACGAGTTCCCTCTCAATACCTAAGAGTTTAAGTGCATCAGAGACTATTTTGTGACTGATAGATTTGCTAAAGCTGTTGTCAGGACTTTTTGTCGGGATGCAGATTGCATCACACTTACGAAATGTCTCTAGCGCTTTATATGTAAGAAGTTCAGCATCTCCGGGTCCAAGAGAGACCATAAAAAGTTTTTGGTTCATGACTGTCTTTTTTGCGAATTATAACTAAAAATAGAAGTATTTATTCAAAGTGTGGTTTTTTTGTGTTAAACTGTCTATAATAATTATTTTTGATTAGGAAGTTATTTATGGAGAAACAGGCGCTCCTTTTACTTATAAAACATACAAAACAGTTTAAGCTCTTGTTGGTGGAAAATAATAATCTTATGCGTGAGACCACACTGGATTTTTTACGCAGTTTTTTTGATGATATTATTGTTGCTGTCGATGGAGATGATGCCTGGAGTAAGTTTCAAAAGAGTGATTTTGACTTCGTCATAACAGATATTAATCTCCCAAATATGGATGGACTAAAACTCATCTCAAAAATGCGTGAAGTCAATGAAGATCTGCCTATTGTTATACTTTCGGCACATACAGAATCAAACTACTTTATTGAGAGTATTCATTACAGTGTTGATGGTTACCTGTTAAAACCTTTTAATATGGATCATTTTTTATATATTTTGTCTAAAATCGTCAAACGCACAGAAAATGCACGACAAGTACAAGAGTATCAAAAGTATCTCAAAGAGATGGTTGCACAAAAGACGCGTGAGCTTGAGCACCGTTGTATGCATGAGTACTATACAGACTTGCCAAATGCCATTATGCTCAATGAAGATCTGCGTACTCACGAGTATGACTATATGTTCCTGTTGGATATTTCAAACTTTGCAGCTATCAACAAAGAGTATGGGAAAGAGTTTGCAAACAGTGTTATTCAAGAGAGTTCACACTCTTTACGTAAAAATCTTCGTAAAAATGCAAAGCTTTATAAAACAGAGTCAGACAGATTTGTGATTTTATTGGCAGATTCCGAGATAGAAGAGGTTTACTCCTTTTGTGAGCAGTTGGTTGCGTTTTTTGATGGGTATAGTTTAGAGATAGATGAGTGTGAGATAAAGATAAGTTTTAATATTGGTGTTGATAAAGTACGTAAAGATTTTTCACAGACACTCATAAACTGTGAGTATGCACTCGAACGTTCCAAAGTACTTGGCAGTCGCCACTTTGAAGTGTATCATGAGAGTACAGAACACTTTAAAGAAGAGCGTGAAGCACTGCGCTGGCTTAAAATTACACGTGAACTGATACTAAATGAAGAGATTGTGCCTTTCTTTCAGCCAATAGCAAATGTAGCAAATGGCAAGGTAGAGCATTATGAGGTGTTGGCTCGAGGTGTTTATGAAGACAAAGTTGTCTCTCCTGAGTGGTTTATGAGTGCTTCTGAGAAGCTGGGACTCTCAACTGTAGTGACACGAATAATGCTTAACAAGGCCTTTGAGATTTTTTCAAAAAGAGATGAAACCTTTTCTATAAACCTCAATACAAGAGATATTTTAGAAGATTATCTTGAACCCTTTTTGGAACAAAAAATTAAAAAGTATAAAATAGACCCTGCTCGGATTACTTTTGAGATACTGGAGAGCATAACCATTGAGAACAACTCTTCAAAAATCACAAAAAAGATAAACAGACTCAAAGCTGCCGGCTATAAGATTGCAGTAGATGATTTCGGTGTACAAAACTCCAACTTTTCCCGTCTTTTAGATATGGAGTTTGATGTGATAAAGATAGATGGGATTTTTATCAAAGATATTGTCAAAAGTAAGAAGAAGCATGATATTACAAAAGCTATAGTAAATC
>CAZCMR010000166.1:0-2336 GCA_964499805.1 uncultured Sulfurimonas sp. | reverse complement strand
TGCATATGCTTAAAATTCATATTCCTACAATCTACATAAGTGCATTGGTCGATATTGAAGATATCTCACGTGCTTACGATTTGGGCTGTCATGATTACCTAAAAAAACCTTTCCATTTAAAAGAGCTCTCTTTAAAGATAGATAAAATAAAACTCGCAGATGAAGCACCAAAACTGCATCTTCGTCTTTCAAAAAACTACTCGTACGACCAAGAACATAATCTACTGCTTTTTAAGCAAAAACCTCAGATACTAACAAAACGCCAGTCTCAAATTATCGATATTTTAGCACGCAACAGAGGTATGATTGTTAATTTTGAACAGTTTAGTGAATATGTTT
This sequence comes from uncultured Sulfurimonas sp., assembly GCA_964499805.1. Lineage (GTDB taxonomy): Bacteria > Campylobacterota > Campylobacteria > Campylobacterales > Sulfurimonadaceae > Sulfurimonas. The sequence continues at coordinate 1,997 of CAZCMR010000166.1, read as the reverse complement.
GGAATGATTACTTAGTTGATAATGCCACCATTCGTGCAGAAATCAACAGACTTAAAAAAACACTTCATGAAGATATCATAGCCAATGTCCGAGGAATGGGTTATATGATAGAGAAATCCAGTTAACACTGTTGCAACTTTGCACACTTTAGAAAGAAAACTATGCTTCCTCATCAAAAATAGCATATTGCTATGTTCATGCTATGTTTATATCTTACTATTGCTCCATTACTATAAGGAGTGTATAAATGAAAAAAATAGCATTGAGTGTAGTGTCATTGATGGCAGTAACAGCTTTAAATGCAGGTACTGACGGTGTAAACACCAAGTTGCAGCATGGTAAAGATACAGCAAAAGTAACTTCAAGTTTAGAATCTGTAAATGACCTGAGTGCAATGTTTAGCGAAGGTACGGCTAGTGGGCAGATTCGTATGTTTTATCTTGATCGAAAGTATCAGGGTGGCTCAGGAGCCAACACACATAGAGATTCAACATCTTTAGGCGGTCATGTTAAGTTTGAAACTGCAAAGTTACATGGTTTAAGTGCCGCAGCAGCTTTTTATACTACCAATGATTTGAATTTAAATCAGCATAGTACACAAGATCCGTCTCTTTTAGGTACAGGTTTAGAATCATATTCTATTCTTGGAGAAGCATACATAGGATACAGCTTCGCAGATTTAGGTTACAAAACAGATGCAAAACTTGGTTATCAGCGTTATGATGTTCCTATGATGGGATCTGATGATGCAAGAATGTTGCCAAATACATTTAGAGCATATAAGCTGGTAAGTCATGATATTGCAAATACAACACTGCAAATTGCACATGTCGATAGAATTGCTTATGGTACTTTTAGTAATATCTACAGTGGAGGAATTTTAGGGGCAACTGCAGGTTACCCTATTAATGGAAATGCGGGAACAGGTAAGTATCATAATCTTGGCATTGCTGCAGTTGGTAAAAAGACAGATGGTGTGACAAATATTCTTGCTATATATAAAGCGAAAAATTTCCATGTAAAAGTTTCTGATGATTATGCATGGGATATGTATAACACTATTTATGTAGATGCAGGAATATCTTGGAATTGTTTGTTGAATGATGATATTCATCCGTTTGTGCAGGCGCAACTTATCAAGCAAGATAGTGTTGGTGATAAGTATATGAAATATTCAACTCTTGGTGGTAACGGAGAAGTAGATTCTTTATACTGGGCTGCTAAAGCGGGAGCAAAATATGCTGGGTTTACTGCTTATGTAGCTTACTCAGAAACAGGTTCTAATGGTAATAGTGATGTTTCTTATAAAAATGCAATTATTTCACAATTTGGTGGTATGCCGGCTTTCACTCAGGGTATGGTAACACGTCACCAGTTTTTAGCAGGAACAAAAGCAACAAAAGTTGCCGCAGCATATTCATTTAAAAAACTTGGTGTGAACTTGTCAGCAGCAGCATACTATGCTTCATTTGATATGGATAAAAACAGTGGTTATGGTATTGCAAGAACTGCAACAGAACCTGGATTTGACATCAAATATTATCCAAAAGCATTAAAAAACAAACTACAGCTTCGTTTTCGTGGAAACTTTCCAAGAAAATTTGCTGAAAGTGCAGCTGGACAAGATACAGGTTGGAATGAATACAGACTTATAGCAAACTATAATTTCTAAAAAGGAAAAATTATGGAACAAAATATCGTTGATAAAATTAAAGTCAACCCTGATTATCAGGAGTTGGTAAAAAAAAGAACAGCTTTCTCTGTAAAGCTGACAATTGCTATGCTAGTGGTCTATTTTGCGTTTATATTAACTATCGCATTTGATCCCTCTGCATTGGCAGTGCCTCTTGCTGAAGGCTCTGTGACAACTATTGGTATTCCAATTGGGATTGCTGTTATTATATTTGCTTTTATATTAACAGGTATCTATACAAAAAGAGCTAATGGTGAGTTTGATGACTTGGCGAACAAGATTAAAGAATCGGTGAAGGATAGTT
>CAZCMR010000165.1:0-2338 GCA_964499805.1 uncultured Sulfurimonas sp. | reverse complement strand
GTATCCACAGGCTTGTTCGAATATCTCCATTTGATTCCAATGCAAAGCGTCACACCTCTTTTAGCTCTGTTATGGTCTCACCTGAGATTGATGATGATATCGACATTGTTATTGAAGACAAAGATATACGCATAGATACCTATCGTGCCAGTGGCGCTGGTGGCCAGCATGTCAACAAAACAGAGTCTGCCATTCGCATCACGCATATTCCTACCGGTGTTGTGGTGCAGTGTCAAAATGACAGAAGTCAGCACAAAAACAAAGCAACAGCACTTAAGATGCTCAAATCTCGCCTCTATGAGCTTGAACTCGAAGAGCAAAAAGCAAAAGAGGCAGGCGTTGCCAAGAGTGAGATAGGCTGGGGACATCAGATACGCTCTTATGTTATGCAGCCATACCAACAGGTAAAAGATACCCGCTCAAATATGGCATACTCTAATGTATCTGCTATTTTAGATGGTGACATAGATAAAGTCATTGAAGATGTGCTTATTGCGCAAAATAAACAGTAATTACAATGAACCTGCTTAAAGAATTTTATCTTAGCGACAAATGTGCCTACTTGGCTGAACACAAACAGACTACACATTATAAAGTTATAGAAAACTGTTCAGCAAAACAATGCCAAGAACTTATTGAAAGAGGCTATCGACGCTTTGGTAAAATGTACTTTCGTCCTATCTGTGAGGGCTGTAATGAGTGCCAAAGTATTAAAATTGATGCACAAAACTATACTTTTTCAAAATCTGCAAAACGTGTACTTAAAAAAGCACGTGAGATTCGTACCTTTATACAAAAACCTACACTCACGCAAGAGCATTTAGCCCTTTTTGACAAGTATCATCTCTATATGCATGAAAAAAAAGAGTGGGAGTATGAAAAGACCACTCCTGAGCACTACTACAGCTCTTTTGTTACAGGGCATGAAAGCTTTGGATATGAAGTGCTCTATTTTTATGAAAATGAGCTTATTGGAGTTGACCTTATAGATATTTTAGAAGATGGCATCTCTTCTATCTACTTCTATTATGATCCTGATTTTAAAGAGTACTCTCTTGGAAGACTCTCTTTGTATAATCAGATACACTACGCAAAAAGAACAAATAAAAAGTGGATATACCTGGGCTACTATGTAAAAGATTGCCCTTCACTCTCATATAAAGCACAGTACAAGCCATTTTTAACACTTCAGGGAAGACCGACTGAGACAGAACCTTTTATCTGGTCTTAGAGAGCTCTTTTTTTTGATAGGCCTGTATCTCTTTTTTCTTTTGTATTAACTCTTCTTGAAGCTGTTTTTCAAGTCGCTCTTGTTCTAGTTTGTCTTTTTTGCGAATTCTCTTAATGCGTTCTAACTCTCTTTGCTTTTTAGAGAGATAACGTTTCCGTTGTGCTTCTCTCTTTTTACGTAACTTCGCATCTTCGTCTAGATATGACTCTATCAAACCTTTTGTAGACATTTTACCTACATGATTGAAATAAAAATCAAGTATCTCTTTTTTATAACGATTGGTATCAAGCAGTCCGCTGTTTATAAGCTGCTCAACAAGCTTGACATTTTTATCTTTGAGTGCATCTTGAAAACTCACCTCTACAGAACGACGAAATAAGTCATACTCTTTTGCCAAAGCACGCAGCTTATTAAGATATGCTTTTTTATCTTTTTTCTTTCCTGCTTCTAATGCGAAGCCCTCCTCTTTTGCTCTCTTGACATCTTTTAGATATTTTTGAATTTTTTCATTGTAGATTGAAAAACCATCAATGTTTTTAAGTTTTTGCACTTTATCTGCATTCTCATAAATAACATCACCTAAAGCTGCAAAAGGATAAGGATTTTTAGCATATAAAGCTATAGAAAATAAAAGGATTAAAAAGAGTGTTTTATACATAATGCATACCTGTTTTTAAGGTATTATAACAAAAAAATGATTTTTAAAGAGAAGAAAAAATTGACAGTGCTAGATGCACTGTCAAAAAAAGAGTTATCCGTTACGTTTTTTGATAATCTCTTCTGCTACGTTTTTAGGAACTTCTTCATAATGATCGAATTCCATAGAGTACGTTGCACGACCCTGAGTGTTAGAACGAAGGTCAGTTGAGTATCCAAACATTTCAGACAGTGGAACGAATGCATCAACAATCTTGTTACCGGCACGGTCACTCATGTTGTTCACCTGTCCACGACGACGGTTAAGGTCACCGATAACATCACCCATATACTCTTCTGGAACTTCTACTTCAACTTTCATTACAGGCTCTAAAATAGCTGGATTTGCTTTTTTCGCAGCCTCTTTAAATCCCATAGATGCAGCAAGTTTAAATGCCATCTCATTCGAGT
>CAZCMR010000164.1:0-2341 GCA_964499805.1 uncultured Sulfurimonas sp. | reverse complement strand
CTTGGTTCTTTGTTAATAAAAATATTGGAAAATAATGTTATTTAGTCAGTGCCTATTTTTGATTTAAGCACACTCTTACTATTTTTTCTATAGAATTCTACACTTTAAACACAAATGCCACCGTGGTGAAATGGTAGACACGACGGATTCAAAATCCGTTGCCTTCGGGCGTGGCGGTTCAAGTCCGCCCGGTGGTACCAAACCTCTTAAAACCCCTATATTTAGGGCTTTCAGAAGATTAAAATTTTAAGTGTCAGTTGATTTTATAGGTTTTTTACTGACAGTACAGCTGACAGTTAGTGAAAAGTTTATGCTATGCCTCAAACAAAACCAATTCATCCTCATTTCTCACATCAATATGCAACCAACTAACACCTAGCTCAATACCTTTAATGTAAGGAAACAAATCCTTATTGTCAATAATGTAGTTCCTGACTTCTTCTGCGTTGTAGTGACTAAACACTGCATCAATGGCATTTGCGTAAGAGTGTTGGCTTCCGTATGAGTAGTATTTACTTTCAGGCGTTCTTATACCGCTCCACTCTCTGCTACCTCCCCAAAAGTAGTTATTGATAGTCATTGTTCCGAGATTGAAGTGTTCTTTTAGAGTATCGATGCTTTCTATAAGCCGAACATCGACATACCGCCACGCTTTCTCTCCGTACTTCTCAAACATCTTCTTTGGCACTAATTCGTGGATTTTGAAATATTTAGACTTCATCTCTTATTTTCCTTTTACAGTATTTAAACCATTCACTCCAAACGATGCCGTCACTATCGTAGCCCAAGATGCAGTTATTGGCGTGAAGAGGTCTGTCATTAACTTAGATGCTAGTTTAGCACCCTCCACGTCTCCGAGGCTAAAAGCTACAATAAAGATAAGTACCGAGGTTACTAGCAAATAGTACCCATACGCCCAACTGGCAAATGTAGCTAAGTTTCTTCTCATCTTTCCGTTTGGGTCAAGTGTCTTGATAAACAGAGATTTAGCCTCAGCGTCAATCTTTCCAGCCTGTGCTTTTTCTAAATCAGTATCAATCCACTCTTTTGCTACATTTTCCAGTGCTTTGGTAGCTCCGCCTGTAAATATACTCGCAATTGTTCCCCACATATTAACCTACCCGAAACAGATTAAAATTATTCAATACTTGAAGTAAGACGGCTGCACCCATAGCCATGTATATGATACGTTCTATCTTTTGCAGTCTCTTTTCAATCAGTGAGTATTTCTCCATCTCATTTTTATCATGGAGTACAAAGTTGTCTTTGTGAGACTTCATTGTCGAAGCCATATGTTCAAGCTTTTCATAGATGTTCTTATCTACCATGGACATCTCTGTCATTTTGTTTCTAAGCTCATAAAAGTCATCTTTGACATCTTCAAGTTTTGATACTCTTTGTTCAATTAATGCTAGTCTATTTTCCATTTTACAATCCGTTTATTTTTAGTTTCTCGTGCATAATATACTCCTTGTACCCCATGGAGCTGTTTTGCACAGACACATAGATGCTATACTCTCCCTCATCGAAGTTAAGCGTATCATCACTTGTAATTCTCAGCAAAAAAGCATCGGCATCCTCATTTACATCAAGACTCTTTTCATATACGACACTTTTGTTTTTCATTACAATACAGCTTGCACTGTACCCATCAGGTATCTGCCCGTCCTGATATACAAAGTCTAAAAATATGCTCTCACCCTGTGTTATCTGCATCTATGTTTCCTTTATTGTAAAGTAGAGTTTGGGCGTTTTTTGTAAATTTAGAGATATTTTTCTCTTTTTTACTGTAAAAAGTTTCTTTGGCTTCCTTATTTGAAAGTATATGTCTTGAGATGGATAAAACCCACCAAAACCCATGGTGATAAGCATTACTCTACCCTCTCTCTTCTTACTGCTCCAAATGTAGTTCTTTTTCCCTCTTTGTCATAGAGATCAAAACGCATAAGTTCTTCCCCGTTTACCTTATAAAAAATCATCTGCTTATCTTTTATCTCCCAGTTTCCAAACTGTGCATCAATAAGTCTCTTAAGGGTCTCTTTTATATGCAAAAGTGCATCTGCGACCACATCCTCATCAAGCATCACTTTTATCTGCACATATCCTGGAGTTTCAAAGAGCAATGATGTTTTATAAAGCAAATCACCAATCTGCTCAAAAGTATTGTTTTTTTGTATGTAGTTGCCATCTTCATATACATACAGACATAACGCCTCTGCATCAACACTTTTGTTGAGTGATACAAGCAAAGGAGTCTCCTCCCCTACCTGTATGTCTATCACGCTTTTATGCAAGAATTTTTCCTACAACTGCGTTCGTATCAACACCGATAGCACCTGCA
>CAZCMR010000163.1:0-2352 GCA_964499805.1 uncultured Sulfurimonas sp. | reverse complement strand
ATATTTCACTGTCAAAGCCACTAAGCTCAACTAAAATACGTCCTGCGCTCTTTGGTCCTATTCCCGGTACTTTTTGTACCGCCTTGACATCTTTGTTATTTAGCAGCGTTGCAAATTGTGCCGGTGTATAGGTTGAACATATCGCCATGGCAACCTTTGGACCTACTCCGTTTATCTTTATCAGACGCTCAAAAAGCTTCTTTTCAGCACTATTTGCAAAGCCATAAAGAAGGTTTGCATCTTCTCTGATTATTTGTGTTGTAAGAAGCGATACTTCATCTTTTGCCAGTGTAGCAAATGTATGCAAAGAGATGAAAACCTCATAAACGACACCCTTTACATCAATATGCACAAATGTCGGTTCTTTATAGACAATATTTCCTCGTAATCCTACTATCACTGACTACACCTCTTCATTTAAGGGACGAATGGCATACTCACCCTCATCAACTTCTACAACTCCAAAGACCTGCTCTTTTGAACCTTCGTGTAGTTTGTAAACCAAGTCAAGTGGAGGATCAACAAGTTTAAAATGAATTTCATTATATCCTACCCATTTATCTTTATTAATAATTCTTGCATCAAAAATATTATCTTGAAACGAGGCTATTTTGGTTGTTAAAAGGTTAAGTTTTTCCTGTTTTATTTGATACTCCTCTTTTAAACCTTTGAGTTTTTCTTGCATATTTTGAAACTGTTTGTATTTTTTCACAAAACTCTCAGGCATCTTTACACCATTTTTTTGATAATGCAACAGCCGCTTTTTAATCTCTAAAAATGCTTTCATGCCATCTTTGATAAACTGCGTATATTTTTTTATATCTTTTTTAAGATCAGCTATTTCAGCTTCAAGTTTTTGAATTTGTTCTTCATTTTTTTCTAGAGAGTTTTTGACATCACGACTAAGCAGTGGATCTATTGTAAATGTATTTTCACTTCCTACAAGCTTAGCTATTTCTATTTTATTTGAAGCAGTCGCCTTAACATGAGAAGCACAGACTTCTATCTTAACTTCTCGTGCTTTTATCTCTCCCCCTACTGCTTGAGCAACTAAAGCATATTCAGCTTCTATCTCTCCGTGTTCAAGTCGTGTTACATGTACTTTATCACCGACTGCTTTGCCTTTATGAACATTTATATCAAGCTCATCCGCTTTTACAAGTGCGGTTTTATGTGTCTGACCACCGACTTTTGCTTTTTTTGCAAATACTTTTGCATTTGGTCCGACATTACCTTCTATCTCTATCTCTGTGGCTTCAACAGTCATTCCTGTACCAACAGCATCTTTAACGGCATCGGCTTCTTTTACTGAGATATTAACGTCAGAATCAACACCACTTTGTATTGAGCCTGTCGTTTTAAAAGTAATTTCACTGACATCTACTTCATTTTTGATAAGATAAGTATTGTTTTCAAATGCAATGTAGCCGTTTTCTTTAGCATAGTATTTAATAGAGTCTTTATCTTCTACAACTCTGATTGTTTCATCTACCTGAAATTTTGGTTCATATTTGACAACGGGCTCTTTGGGGCGTAAAAACTCACCCCTGCAGTTACGTCCTGGTTTACCCATTTTTGCTTTTATATACTCTATTAACAGTTCACCCTCTTTGACACCCTGAACAAAACCACGCTCAGCATAGTTGATACGCTCATTTTCATCGAGTTCATTCTGTTTTTTTTCAAAGTGCAAGATAAGCTCATCATCACGTGTCTCTGTCGGTTCAATTCCTTCGGCTATAAGATGTGTTTCACTTTTTTCAAGCTTTAATGTCTCGGCAATACGTACGCGAGCTGCAAATTTTGAGATAAAAGAGGGCATCATATCATCAAAAATATCTATCAAAATACCGGCTCGTATCTTTTTTCTGTTAATCATATCAAGCATATCATCTTCAAGTCTTGAATCATATTGCAGTTTTGAGCCCTGCGTAATACTCAGATATACTTTACACTTCGTAGCATTTGCTCCTACAGCAGATTTGAAGTCACTAAATTTGTCCTGAACATCTTTTTTGGAATATATCTCTATTTCGTATGTCTGTTTGATTTGAAAGTTTGGGTTAAGTAAAAACTCCTCTTTACAGATTTCACAGGAGTCTCCTAGTTTTGCTTCTTCCCATTCACTCTCTTGTCCATCTTTGTTAAGACGTGTATAGGTTTGAACTTCTAACAGGTTAAAGTCTAAAAGTTCTGGTTTGATGTCATATGATTTAGCAAGCATAAAAATCTCTTTTGCAACATTTTGGGTACGAACAACTGTTGGGCGAACTTTTTGAATGCTGTGTGCTTTTTTTGAAGAGCCAAATAGAGCCATGTTTTATCCATTCTTAATTTTATAGTCTAGATTTT
>CAZCMR010000162.1:0-2360 GCA_964499805.1 uncultured Sulfurimonas sp. | reverse complement strand
TAATCTTAGCACGCATTTAAAACTTCTGTACGATTGTTTTTCGGTAGATGAAGTAAGTTGTGCCCAGCCATAAAACAGCCATTACCGGTATGGTATAAAAACCAAAATACTTTTCCAAAGTGAGTAAAAGTCCATAAAAAAGTAAAACAGTTGCAAAAAGATAGATATAGATTCTTCCTTTTTGGTGGCGTATGTGAACAACACCTATGCTGACTATTAAAAAAAGTGTCAGCAGTGGAAAAAGGGACATAAGTGTATTGCGAATAAAAAGATGTTTGTTACGTCTAAATTTGTCTTTATTTAGCCAGTGTTGCAGTGGAGTTTGATATTTTTCAAGATACATTTTCATAGTGTCATTAATAAACATTGTCTCAAAGTTTATTTGAGAAAGCTTTTCTTTTGAGTAGCTATAACCTTCTCCATTGTAGAGCTTAAGACGTAATATTCCTCCATCATTGATCACTTTTGCATCTTTGGCAGAGATAAGGATCTCCTCTTGCTGTTTTTTATTGAACAAAAATACTTTTGAGAAAGTTCCATCATCATTTTTTTTACCCAGGTATAAAAGCCAGTCTCCAAAACTATTTCCAAATTCACTAGCGGCAAGGTTGAATTTGGCTTCACCTTTTTTATAAGCAATAAAGTTCTTTGAGAGTGTTTTTGCGTGAGGCATAATTATCAAAAAGTTAAAAAAGAGAATTAGACTTAAAAAAAATGCCGGTAGAAAAAGAGTTCTTACTAAAAATACAGGCTTGATCCCCAAGGCAAAAAGCACAATAATTTCGTTATCATTTGAGAGCTTAAAGAGTGAGAGTGCTGCTGCGACAAAAAATGTAATAGGCAGTGTAAAAAAAAGAATTTGCGGCAAGACAAACAAAAAGAGTTTTGCCATCTCTAAAATACTTAACTGTATTACAGCTGTATAGGCTGCTAGTTTAATTAAAAAGATAACAGAAGCGATGGAGAAAAGAGGCATAAATATAGATAAAAACAGAGATGCAAAATTTGCAAGGATATATTTACGGAGTCTTTTCATCTACAGCCCCTCAATAAAATGGAGTACTTCACTGTCAAAAACAAAAACGATAAATGTAGCAAGTGCCAAAAAAGGAACATAAGGGATGCGTTGTTCTTCTTTGGAGCGATTTAAAACAAAAAGCATAACAGGCAGAGCAAGCAGTGCTGAGAGAAAAATAGCAAAGAGTCCCAAGGGAATGCCAAGCAGTGCACCCATTGTAGCTGCAACCATGATGTCTCCTTCTCCCATTGCTTCTAAAAACGGTGTTCTGTCATAGTGTCTGTTCCATGATGTTTTTGTTTTGAGTCCGGCACGATATACTGAAGATGTCATGTAATATGAAAGAGCAAATCTAAGAAGTGTAAAGCCTCCCGTAAAGAGGAGAGCATTTTCAAAATTTTGTATAATTCCAAGTAGATTACCAGCGCCAAGTAGAGCAAATATAATGGCTAAAAGATTAAGAGAATCGGGAATCATCTTATATTTTAAGTCAATAAAAGAGAGTGCTAAAAGCATCGAAAAGCTTAGTGCAATAAAAAGAGCATTAAGACTTATGCCATACTTTAGAGCAACAGTAATAAAGAGAATCATGGTTAAAAGTTCTACAAGAGGATACTGCCAATCAATTTTTGTTTTGCAAAATGCACACTTTCCGCCTAGAAACATCCAAGAAAACAGTGGGATGTTATGCCATGGTTTTAGAGGAGTATTGCAGTGGGTGCAATGTGACGCACCAAAGATAATACTTTGACCTTTGGGAATACGAATAATAACTACATTTAAAAATGAGCCAAACAAAAGACCAAAGAGCCCAGCTATAACAAGATTATATATTTCCACTATTTTAAGCCTCCAAAACGGCGTTCAACTTTTTTAAACTTTTTTATAATTTTTTCAAGCTCTTTGGATGTAAAGTCCGGCCAGAGTGTATCAACAAAAAAGAGTTCTGCATATGCTGCCTGCCAAAGCAGAAAATTTGACAATCTTTTATCTCCGCCGGTACGAATTAAAATATCAACATCATGTTTGCAATCAAGTGCATTAAAGAGCATCTCTTGTGTAATTGTCTCTTCTGTTTTGTTGAGTGAGTTAACAGCCCTGAGTATCTCATCGTGAGAACCGTAGTTAAGAGCAAGTGACTGTACTAAACCATCACAGTGTGCTGTTTTTTTCTCAACCATAGCAATTGTCTTTTGCAGCGATTTTGAAAAGGCTCGAATATCTCCGATAGGCTCAAAGCGAACATTGTTTGCCAGATAGTCATCCAACTCTTTTTTGAGATAGTTATCAAGCAGTTTCATTAAAAACTCAACTTCAAGGCGGGGACGTTTCCAGTTTTCTG
>CAZCMR010000161.1:0-2392 GCA_964499805.1 uncultured Sulfurimonas sp. | reverse complement strand
TCAAACTTGTAAAAATTTAAAGGATAAGAGATGAAGAGAGTTTTTTTTATACTTTTTTTATATGTTACAGCTGTAAGTGCTGCTGATATTGAGCTCCATCGAGTAAGTGTTATGGTTGATGATATTAAAGAGTTGCGTGAGCACTGTAAGAAGGCTCTGCAAGAAGAACAACAAAAAAATGAAATACTGCAAAAAGAGCTAAATATGGCATTAGATGCCTTAAAAAGTTTGAGAAATCAAATAAAAAGTGAAATTTCATCTCAAAAAGAGTGTATAAAAAGTTCTTCTTCTGATGAAAACAGCTTTCCAAAGTTAAAAACAAAAGAGGCATCAACTGAAAAAATAACTGTTTTTAAAGCTACTCCTTTTCGTTTGAAAAATGATGCAAAAATCTATGATAGCTTTGAAAATCCAAAGTATCTTTTTACTTGGGAAAAAGGGCGTTCTTTTACTTCAAACAAAAAAACAGATGGTTGGATAAAGATTACCGGTTATTTTGTCAACAGAGTTTGGCAGCCCGCCTCTGAAGATTTGTGGGTTCATGAAGAAGATGTGCTTCAAAGAGAAAGTAAATAGATGAAAAAAATCCTTATAGTCAGTGATGGTATCGCTGGTGAACGCTTCATACAAAGGGTGGCTGAGACCTATACAAGTGAAAATATCTACTATGTAGTAGAGCTAAAAGCAAAAGAGTATGAAGATGTAAATCCTGCACGTTTTAAGTTCTATGAGTTTGACCCGACAAGCTTTTACAAACTCTCAAACCTGCTTAAGATGGAGTTTATTCAAGTTATCATTACTATGGATAATCAAGCAGATGTTGAAAATACAATAAAAAATATTCGTATGGTCAAAAAGCAACTGCGCGTTATAGTTCTTGACCAATGGGGTATCTACAACGAAGATCCCAATGTTGTTTTGGTAAATGCCAAAGATATTTTAGCCTCACGTCTTTTGGATTACCTGCCAAATGTTCCTGTAATTGCCCAAAATGTCGGCTTGGGTGAGGGTGAGATTATGGAAGTCCTTGTTCCTTTTGGCAGTTCTTTTGTCTATAAACATATAGGCGTTATTGAACAAAAAAACTGGCGTATTGTTGCCATCTATCGCAACAGAAAACTGCTGATGCCCTCACGCAGACGTATGATACAGCCAAATGATATGCTTGTACTTGTTGGTGAACCAGCAGTACTTAAGTCTGTCTATAAAGCTATTAAGCAAGAGCTGGGGCAGTTTCCTGAGCCTTTTGGAACAAATATTTTACTCTATATAGATATGAATATCGTTGCACATAAAAATATTAAAAAGCTTGTTCGTAACGCAGTCTACATTCATACAAAATTTAAGCATGATCTTGTGATAAAAGTTGTCAATCCTGCAAATATTGAGATTTTGGAATATATTAAAAACTATAGAGATTTTGATGTTGTAGTTGATATTGACTATGGAAGTAATGATTTAAAGAGAATTTTCTTTCAAGATATAAAATCATACCATGTTGGTTTGGTAATTGTCTCCCGTGAGATGTTTGGAGATTATTATGTTCGCCGAACACTCTATGAGTCTCATGTACCGGTTCTTAAACTTGCAAACAGAAGCTTTGACAATGTAAAGGATGCAACACTTATACTCTCTGACAACCGTGATTTAGAGAAGATATCAGCGACAATATTTGATATCTCTGAGCAGATGAATCTCAATCTTGAACTCTATAATTATATTCATGAACATCAGGAAGAAAAAGAGCAGGTGATTGAACACTACTATAACCTCTCGGCAATCTTTTCTAAGTCAATAAAGGTCATAAAAGAGAATGAAAATCCGATTCGTGCACTTAAAAATAAGGAGAATTTTGTACAGATTCTTCCATTTACGGCAAAATTGACAACACGCCGAATCTTTGCACTTTTTTCAACAGACAGTGAGAAACTTTATTTCAAGCTTGATGATTATCATCAGATTTTCATACCTGTACAGCTTTGATTTAGGTACTTTTTAGGCATTTTAAAGTATTATCTATCATATTAATTTTTGGATAGATAATGCAGGTACATATTCCCCTTAAAAAAACAGTTGACAACTCATACGACATTACAATTGACACACTTCCCAAACGACACTTTGATACAAAAGTGGCCATTATTACAAACCCAAAGGTTGCCGGTCTTCATTTAGCATATCTTTTAGAGCGTATCACTGCAAAAGAGCTTTATATTATTACAGTTCCTGATGGAGAAGAGTATAAAAACCAGGCCTCGGTTGATTTAATTATGGAGTCACTCTTTAACCACCGTTTCAATAGAAAATCTTTGCTTATCGCTTTTGGCGGCGGTGTGGTTGGCGATATGACAGGATTTGTCTCAAGTATCTATCAGCGTGGTATCGATTTTAT
>CAZCMR010000160.1:0-2418 GCA_964499805.1 uncultured Sulfurimonas sp. | reverse complement strand
GCTTGATGTCTTTTTTAAAGCTTTTCGAATCATTTGATGTCTTCTGAATTTTTTACTAGAAGTATATCGCGTTTAGGGTAAATTAGCTTGAGGTTTGTCGAAATAATAGCCTTGAAATTTATCGACACCGAGTTTCAGTAGTTTTTCATGAATCTCTTTAGTCTCAACATACTCACCAATTGTTTCAATATTCATTTTATTGGCAAAAGTGACAATAACACTTGTGATAAGTTCTGAGCGTTTGTCATGTACTATCTCTTTTATAATACTACCGTCTATTTTAATATAGTCAGCCTGCAGGCGCATAAGATGTTCAAAGTTGGAATAGCCTGTTCCAAAATCATCAATAGCAATGCGACAGCCATAAGTTTTTATTTTTTGTATGAAAGCTTCTATCTCTTCAAAATTTTTAATACTTTCACTTTCAACAATCTCAAAGATAGTACGTGTAGCTATTGCTCTATTCTTATCTAGAGTTTCAAAAATATAACTTTGAATTTCCTGGTCAAGAATATCATCAATAGTAATGTTGATAGAAAAATCATAATTGTTATGCTCAAATGCTGCAAAGCTTTTGTTAAGAACTATTTTTGTCAACTGTTTGTAGAGTTTTGCTTTTTTGGCAATCTCAAGAAAATGATATGGTGTTATAATATTACCCTCTTTGTCAATAAGGCGTATGAGTGTTTCAAATTTGGAAACAGTATGGGTATGGTTGTCAAGTATTGGTTGAAAGAAGATTGTAATACGATCTTCTTTAATGGCATTCTTAATCTCTTTAATCCATTTAAGATTGTTTTCATACTCTTTGTTTAAAGAAAGATCTTTGGTATAAAAAAGAAGTCGTTTGCCATCACGTCTGGCAACTTTAAGGGCCATATTTGCTGTTGAAAGCAAAGATTCTTTTTCTTCAAAAGAGATGCCGGCACTGATATTCAAGGCAATGGTTTGATCTTGAATTTCCAAAGGGTGTTCATCCATATAATGCATGAGTGCTTCAATATTTTGTTTAACTAAATCCGGTTGTATATGATGCGATAAAATAATAAATTCATCACCTGAAAGCCTGTAGAGTTTACACTGCATTTTATTTGCCTGAATCATCTGTGTAATTCTTTGTGCGAACTGTCTTAAAACTTCATTTCCAAATTTTTCGCCATAGAGATTGTTTATTTCAGAAAAACTGTCAATATTGAGTAAAATAACAGAAAAGTGTTGCTCTTTTTGCAGCTCTTTTGTGAGTGCATTTCTATTTTGCAAGCCTGTTAGCGTATCTGTAAAGAGGAGTTTTTCAAGTTTTTCTTGCTGTTTGATAAGGGTTGTTATATTATGACTGATTGCTATAAACTCAACAATTTTTCCATCTTTATCAACAATAGGAGAGATGGTTGCGTTTATCCAGTACTCAGATTCGTCTTTGGCTCTGTTTTTAAGTTTTCCCTGCCATGTTTTTTTTGCAAGTATTGTCTCCCACATCTCTTGGTATAAAGAGTTTGGATTGTCAGGATGACGTATTATGCTATGATAGTTACCAATAACCTCTTCTTTTGTATAACCAGAAGCATCTAAAAAATTTTGATTTGCAAAAGTGATTTTTCCATCCACTGTAGTTTTTGTAACAATCAAGTTCGTATCGATATTTTTTTTGTAACTCTCAAGATAAGAGATATTATTGTTAAGTTGACGAGTGTACTCTAAAAGTTCTTTATTTTTTTCTTTAAGGACAGTGTAAGCCTCTTTTTCTTTTTGATAGATAAAGAGTCTTAGTAGCATATACAGCCCAGTCGCTGTAGCTGTAATATTTAAAAAGAAAAAAATCTCTTGTACAAGTTGTGGAACAGGGTGTGGATGCGTCTTGATAAGTATAGGGTCAATAAGAACAGATATGATAACTAATGCTATAAAAAGAAAGAGCCACTGTTCTGGCTTTTCTTTTTTGTTATGGATTAAAGCTCCAATGGGAGCAAAAATCGACCATATCATTACATAACTACCCTGAGTAAATCCACCCAGTGCCCACATCAGTAAAAAGGGTAAAAAAAGTATGAGAAACATTTGTGTTTTTTGAATTATAAGCAGATTTTTTGTATATTTGTAATGAATAAGATTTATAAGAGAAATAACAGTATAAAGAAGAGGTACACAAGCAGCTAGTGATTCTCCACTTATATAATAGATAAGTGCCCATAAAAAGCTAATTGGGGCGATACTAAGCGGTATAAGAATGATAGAGAGTTTCTTTATATGTTCATCGTTGAGATCAATTTTTCCTGTACGTATCTGCGTAAGGGGAATAGTGAAATAGTTTTTGAGTATCTGTGTCAAAAGAGAAATTCTCCCCTCTAAAATATTATTTTCTTGTGAGAATTATATCAAAAAAATATCACATTTTTATATTAAATTTTATTATGAAAATTA
>CAZCMR010000159.1:0-2437 GCA_964499805.1 uncultured Sulfurimonas sp. | reverse complement strand
AGTCTAGGTATGTCACTCTTGGGAATGGGGAATTCTTCGCAACTGCAAGATTCTATGATAGTTGAAGAATATCTTCAGTCATTAGATATGTATAAACAAGTTGATAAGAAGTTTGCACTTACAAAGCATTATAAAAGTGATGCTATTGATTTTGTTGAAAGATTACCAAATGATGCAACGACTGAACAGATTTTAGAGATGTACAATAAACATCTTATTCTTTTTTATGATGAAACATCCGGCATTTTACATATCTCTTTTTTACATGTAGATCCAAAAAAAGCACAGGAAATATTAGAGTTTTTGGTCAAACGAGTTGATTATCAGATAAATGAATTTAATCGTCGTAAAGCAGAAAAACAGTTGCGTTTCGTGGAAAATGAATATAAAAAAGCAAAAGCAAAATTTGATGCTGCTTCATTGGCAGTGGAAGCATACCAAAATAAGCATCTCATCCTTGACCCTACAGCAGAAGCAACATCAAAAAGCACCATAATCGCTGAGCTTGAAGCAAAGCTTTCTCAAAAGAAACTTGAATATGCAACAAAAAAACGCTATCTCAATGATGGAAACTTTGAGCTTATCTCACTCAAAAATCAGATAAAAGAGATCAAAAGATCCATCGCAAATGCTAAGAAAAAACTTACAGGTCATCAAAAAAATCGACTCAACAAAGTAGTTTTTGCATATGAACAACTCAAAATGCAGCTTGAATTTGCTACAGAGGTTTATAAAAATGCACTGCTGCAACTTGAAACAACCAAGATAGAAGTAGCGAAAAACAACAAAACACTGAGTATAGTAAGTAAACCAAACTTACCTGATGGTTATACATACCCTAATAAACCACGTGTATTTATCACTATCTTAATTTTAACCTTATTGGCATATGGTATCTTTACGATGCTTGGTTCAATCATTAGAGATCATAAAGAGTAGAGGAACAGATGAAAAAAACAGCACTAATTTTAATTTTACTATGTATCAACCTTTTTGCGGTGGAGATAGATGTCTCATCAACACTTAAAGATACTAATGATTCACTTGCAACACAAAACACGAAAGTCTTTGGACACAGACTCTTTAACGGCTCCTTTTCGCATAACAAACAGTATAGATATAATCCGAACTATCTCATAAATATCGGAGATGTTGTGAACATTAAATTATGGGGAGCATTTGATTTTAATGCTTCTATACCTGTGGATTCTCAGGGAAATATCTTTTTACCAAAGGTTGGAACTGTGCATATAGCAGGGCTTAGAAATGACAAGCTCTCTCAAGCACTTCAAAAGAAGATAAAAAAGGTATTTCGACGGAATGTTTATGTCTATGCTGATTTGGGTAACTACCAGCCGGTTAGTGTGTTTGTGACGGGTGCGGTAAATAAACCCGGGTTATATGAGGGACTCTCTTCTGATTCTATCATACAGTTTTTGGATAAAGCCAAAGGGATAGAGAGTAGCTCAGGAAGCTATCGCCACATCACAGTTTTACGAGAAAATAAAGCTATAAAAAGTTTTGATCTGTACACTTTTTTACAAAATGGCAAGATGGATGTTTTTCAGTTTAGAATGGGTGATGTTATAAATGTACAGAGTATTAAAAACTACGTGGAGATTGTCGGGGATGTCAAACGTCCTTATCGTTATGAATTAAAAGCTCCAAGTGTAAAACTTAAAGAAGTGCTAAACGCAGTCATAGCTAATCCAACGGCAACGAACTTTACAGTAACAAAATGGAATGAAGACAATGAACAGTCTGTAAATATTTACAGCATTAAAGATCATGGTGATTTTGTTGTTCACAGTGGTGAAGCCATAGAGTTTTTACCTGATCATAATGCCAAAAGTATTGCTATAAAAATCAGTGGAGAACACTTGGGTCTGCATAATCTTGTAGTACCAAAAGGAACTACACTCGGAGAGGTCTTTGATAAGATACGACCATCTTCTCTTTCTGATATGAACTCTTTTAAGCTTTATCGTAAAAGTATTGCGATTGAACAGAAAAAACTTCTCGATGCTCAACTCAATGACCTTGAAGCAAAAACACTTACAACGGGTTCTATGACGACAGAAGAGGCCATCATCAGGAAACAGGAAGCGCAGCTTGTACTTAACTTCATAAACAGAGCAAAAAAGGTACAGCTTAAAGGAAAAGTGGTCATCAACAAAGATACAAATCTCTCTTTGATAACTCTGGAAGATCAAGATGAGATATACATTCCTAAAAGAAGTCATATGGTCATAGTTCAGGGTGAAGTTATGCTTCCCGGAGCACAAAGTTATGTGGAACATATGAGCTTTGATGACTACATCAACTCTTGTGGAGGCTATAGCTATCGAGCAAATAAAGACAGTGTACTTATCATCAAGAAAAATGGACAGGTGATAAGCTACGATGCAGACTCTGCGTTTAATGAAGAGTACAAAGT
>CAZCMR010000158.1:0-2456 GCA_964499805.1 uncultured Sulfurimonas sp. | reverse complement strand
GTAATATTTTAATGACACAAAGCGGAAATATTACCAGCATCATTACCTGCATGATTTATCATTCTAAAAACGTAAAACTCATAGATATATCAAAAACAGATTATATCTTTAAAGAGTTTGACCAAGATGAGCTTGAAAGCTATCTGGCAAGTGGTGAGTGGCGAGGCAAGGCAGGAGCTTGTATGGTGGAGGGTTTTTGTAAGCCTTACATCAAAGAGGTACGTGGTTATGAGAGCACGGCTATGGGTCTTTGTGTTGAAGTACTTCAGGTGTTTGGAAATTTGTGATGAGATTTTTAACAAAGTACTGGTTTTATACTTTAAGTGCAGTGGTTTTTATCGCAGTTACTGTTTTTACCGTTGTTTATATGGAGTATATCAAGGTCAAAGAGGGTGTAATCCTTCAGCAAAAGTATGAACAAACAGCGCAAGAGATACATTCTCAAATAGCAGATTTGGTTCATATGAAAGAGAAGTCAACTTTGGCAGTTGCACTCTCTTTGGCAGGAAATGAAAAAACAAAAGCTCCTCTTCTAAACAAGCAGATTGATGAAAAATATTTTACACAACTTATACAATTCTATAAAGACAATACCCTTTATAAAAATATCTGGATTCAGATAGTAGACAAAAACGGTGTCTCGGTTTATAGAAGCTGGACAGACAAAAAAGGTGACAGGCTAGTTAAGCTAAGAAAAGAGATAGCAATAATACTAAAAGAGCATAAAGCACTTTTTACAATCAGTGCAGGGCGTTATGATTTGAGCATCAAAGCTATTGCCCCTGTTTTTCATCAAGGGGAGTTTATAGGATTTATAGAGATTATTTCTCATTTTAACTCTATTGCAAATCTTCTTAAACATGAAAATATTGATTCTGTTGTTGTAACAAAGAGAGAGTACTCAAAACGTATAACGCATCCATTTACAAAAAGAGTTGTAAATGGATATTATATTGCAAATTTCAATGCGCCAAAACCACTTATACAACTTCTTTTGAAAAATGATAATGATTTAGAAACTTTTGCAGAAAAAAAATATTTTATAAAAGAGGGCTACTTTATAGTTCCATATCCTTTGAAAAACACGGAAGATGAGACAATAGGCTACTATTTTGCCTTTAAAAAGTTAGATTTGATAAAGAGTAGAGAGCTAAAATCTTTTCAGTTTCAATGGGTTGTATTTACTTTACTGTTTTTTATGGCTATTGCAGGTGTGATTAATATTGCAATGTATTTTAATATGAGAAAACAAAAAATATACTACAAAAATATTCTCGATAGCTCAAACAATATTATACTGATTAATAATAAAAAGCGTATTGTTGAAGTAAACAAGGTCTTTTTCAAGTACTTTAGCAGTTATAAGTCTTTGGATGATTTTCGTAAAAAGAACATCTGTATATGCAACTTCTTCGTAGATGAAGAAGGTTATCTTTCAAAAGGAAGCAGTGCATACAGCTGGCTTGATGAAGTTGTAAACCATCCAGATGAAATGCATAAGGTAAAAATGAATATTGAAGGTAAAATCTACTTTTTTTTAGTCAATGCATCTCTGGTTTCTAAAGAAGATAATTATTACAGTATAACTTTTGCAGATATTACAAAAGAAGAAGAGTACAAGAAAAAGCTTGAAGAGTTGACAATAAAAGATACACTGACGGGTGTGTATAACCGAAGATTTTATGAAGCAGAGATAGACAAAGAGATAGCAAATGCAAAACGTTACGGATATCCACTGAGTCTGATAATGATGGATATTGATTTTTTTAAAAAAGTTAATGATGAACATGGACACAGTGTAGGTGATGAAGTGTTGATTTATTATACAGGATTGATTAACGGTGCATTGCGTGAGGGTGACAAACTATGTAGGGTCGGCGGAGAAGAGTTTATAATAATTTTACCACATACAACAAAAGCCGATGCCGTAAAAACTGCACAAAAACTGAGAAAAATGGTTGAAGAGAGTAAAAAAATTCTTCCAATTACGATGAGCTTTGGTGTGACAGAGTATATCAAAGGCGAGTCAAAAGACTTTCTTTACAAAAGAGTTGATGAAGCCTTATATAAAGCCAAACAAAGTGGCAGGAACAGGGTAGTTACCATATAATGTTTTATACAAAAGAGTTAGAAGCACTTAAGCGTGCCAAAAGATACAGAACAAGAGAGGTACTTAAGAGCAGTTTATATGATTTTGCTTCCAATGACTATCTTGGACTTGCTCATAACAAAACACTTCACCAAAAGACATGTGAAGCGTTAAACAATATGGATATACACGCAAGTAAAGCTTCTATGTTGGTTAATGGGTATCATCAGGTGCATAAAGATTTTGAAGATGCACTCTGCAAAGCAAATGGTTTTGAAGCAGGTATCGTTTTAGGGAGTGGGTTTAATGCCAACATTGCACTTATTGAAGCTTTGGTTCGTAAAGGGGATAGGCTTTTTATGGATGA
>CAZCMR010000157.1:0-2461 GCA_964499805.1 uncultured Sulfurimonas sp. | reverse complement strand
ATAACCAACCTTTTTGTAAAGAATTACACAATTTGTTCAAAAGAAGCCTAAAATAACGCTTTAAATTGATTTTGCAAGAGAAATCCTTACTATAAAATTACTTTTCAGTCAAAATTAAACCACAAAAAGTTAGAATTTCTACTATTACGAAAAATTATTCGTCAAAAAGGTAAGGCATACAGTGCTATATTGTGATCCTGTAATAGAAGATACGACAAGTAACTCTTATAAAATCTTAATAGTAGAAGATTCTGAGTTTATGAGTAAAATCATAGCAACAAAACTCGGTGCATATAAAGAGTATGAGTTGCAACAGGCTTTTACCTTTAGTGAAGCCATTGAAAAACTTGAAAATGATTCTTTTGATTTTATTATTTTAGACTTGAATCTTCCAGATGCCTATGGTGATGAACTGTTAGATGAAGTCAAAGGGCTTACAAAAGCAAAAGTTATTGTACTTACTTCAG
This sequence comes from uncultured Sulfurimonas sp., assembly GCA_964499805.1. Classification (GTDB taxonomy): domain Bacteria; phylum Campylobacterota; class Campylobacteria; order Campylobacterales; family Sulfurimonadaceae; genus Sulfurimonas. The sequence goes on along the minus strand of CAZCMR010000157.1, from coordinate 1,994 downwards.
AGATAGATATACAGATACGTGAATCTCTTTTTAAAAAAGGCATTTTAGATTATCTTATTAAAGATAAAGACTTCTCCAACTCTATTACCTCCATTGATACCATAATAAAAAGTATTGAAAAAAACAAAAACTCTACTGTCTTAGTAATTGATGACTCGATGTTTATGTGTAGGCAGATGAAAAACTTTTTAGCTGTGAGAAACTATAACACCCTAACAGCTATGAGTGGTGAAGCCGGTTTGAAAACACTTCAAAACTCAGAAGTAAATCTTATTATCTTAGATATGGAACTACCAGATATTCATGGTCTTGAACTGCTTAAAAAGATCAAACAGGAAGAACGTTTTTGTCATATCCCTGTTATTGTACTCTCAGGTAGTTCTGATCCTGAGATCATTCGTAAAAGTTTAAAAACAGGAGCCTCTGACTTTATTCATAAACCTTTTAATGTTGAAGAGCTTACACTCAAAGTTGATATGGCCATTATGAATAACAGAAAGTACATAGAAGTTTTATGTAAACAAAAGATGGTTAATGAGTATAAAGAGGCGGTTGATGAGGCAAATATTGTAACAAAAACAGATACAAGGGGAATAATTACATTTGCCAATGATAAGTTTTGTGAGATATCCGGATATACAAAAGAGGAGCTTGTCGGCAAACCTCATAATATTGTAAGACATCCAGATATGCCTTCTTCAGTTTTTAAAGAGATGTGGGAGACTATACAAGCGAAAAAAACATGGCAAGGTGTTATCAAAAACCTTAATAAAGACGGTTCAAGTTATTATGTTCAAAGTACTATAAAGCCTATTGTTGATTATGACGGCAAAATAATAGAATATATAGGTATCCGTACAGATATTACGGAACTTGAAGCCTATAGAGAGATATTGGAAGAGGATCTTAAAGTTTCACATAACAATCTCAATTATCTGTCACAGTATGAAGATGCTATGAATGATTATGTCGCAGTTTTAAAAACGGATGTTTCAAATATTATCACCTATGTAAACGACAACTTCTGTACTTTAAGCCACTATGATAGAGATGAACTGCTTGGTAAAAACTGTAGTGAAATTCGTAGTAAGAAGCACATTCGTAATGGTGATTGTAAAAAAATCTCTAAGATGTTACAGATGCGTAATCGTGTTGACTTTTTGTTTGAAAACCGTACTAAAAGTGGGAAACGTTACTATGTCGATACAAAAATCTACCCTATTTTCAATGAAAAAGATGAAATAATGGAACATCTTCATATAATGTATGATGTTACTGAACTGATTGGACTGCATAAAGAGCTTGAAAAGACACAAAAAGAGATTATCTATAAAATGGGTGAAGTTGGTGAGAGTCGTTCGCAAGAGACAGGTAATCATGTAAAACGGGTGGCAGAATATTCACGTGTATTGGCGCTTTTGGCCGGTCTTGGAGAAAAAAATGCTGATTTGCTCTATGCTGCCTCTCCAATGCATGATATAGGAAAAGTTGCCATCCCTGATGCCATTTTGAAAAAACCTGGGAAATTGACATCTGAAGAGTTTAAACTCATGCAAAGTCATTGTGAAATTGGTTATAAAATACTGAATAATTCTAAAAGACCTATCTTAAAAGCAGCGGCTATTGTTGCCTACAGGCATCATGAAAAGTGGGATGGTTCAGGTTACCCTCGAGGCCTTCGTGGAAAAAAAATACATATTTTTGGTCGTATTACTGCCATTGCAGATGTTTTTGATGCCCTTGGCTCTGATAGAGTCTATAAAAAAGCATGGGAACTAGATAGAATCTTAGACCTTTTTCAAGAGCAAAAAGGAAAACATTTTGATCCTGAACTTGTTGATCTTTTTTTAAATAATTTGGATAAATTTTTATCTATACGAGATAAATTTAAAGATGCATGCTAAGTTTGCCGATATACTTTCATACTAAAGAAGAGAGGTATTATGCAAATATCATCAACGGACAATATAATACAGAATCTCTATATGAAACGG
>CAZCMR010000156.1:0-2476 GCA_964499805.1 uncultured Sulfurimonas sp. | reverse complement strand
TTGAGCAGAGTTTAACAGAGCTAGAAGAGATCAATGCTTCCATCAATGAGACAGAATTTGATACAAAGAAGAGCAAAAGAAAAAAAGATGGTGTTTTTTACACCCCTGAGTATATTACAAAATATATAGTAGAAAATACACTTGGAAAACTTTGTTCTGATAAAAAAAATGAACTAAATATCATAGAAATTTCAAAACCTAAAAACTCAAAAAAACCAACAAAAAAAGAGCAAGTTCAAAAAGATAATTTAGAAATCTATCGAAACTGGTTACTCAATTTAAAAATTCTTGATCCGGCTTGTGGGAGCGGAGCATTTTTAAATCAGGCACTTGATTTTCTCATAAAAGAGCATCAATCTTTACAAAAAGATTTAGTTGTTATGCAAGATCTAACAGCCTACTATGAGATAGAAAAGTCGATCCTTGAAAATAATCTTTATGGTGTAGATATAAATGAAGATGCCGTAGAGATAGCAAAACTCTCACTATGGCTCAAAACGGCAAGTAAAGGAAGAACACTGACAAAACTTGCTGACAAGATACTCTGTGCCAACTCTCTTTTGGATATGCCTTTTGAGGAAGGAAGTTTTGATGTTGTGATTGGAAATCCGCCTTATGTACGAGTTCAGGGACTCAAAAGCAACTATGAAAATGAAGCACTGCTTTATGAGAAAAAGTATGAAAGTGCTGTCGGTAAATATGACATTTATGCACTCTTTTTAGAGATGGGATTTAAACTCTTAAACAAACAGGGAAAATTGAGCTTTATTTTGCCACATAAATTTTTAGTTGCTGATTTTGGCAAAGGTTTACGAAATTTTTTAGTAAAAAAAAGAGCAGTAGAATCTTTGGTTCACTTTGGCAGTGAAATGGTTTTTGAAGATGCCTCTGCTTATACCTGCATAGTTGCACTCTCCAATGATGACAAAAAAGCTCTGAATTTTGTCCATGCAAAACCACAAAACATATTTCAAGATCTGGCATTTGAGAGTATTTTATATAAAGATCTTGATGAAGGAAGTTGGAATTTAACAGCACAAACAACTTTAAAGATCATACAAAAACTACAAACTCAGCCTTTGATTCTAAAGGATGTATTTTCAAAAATCAGTGTTGGTGTTCAAAGTTTGGGTGACTCCATCTATCTTTTGGAAGGGAATTGTAAAGGGGATCTTTTTGTCGGTTACTCAAAAGAGTTGGCGTGTGAAGTAGAACTTGAAGCGGCTATTATGAAGCCTTTTTTAAAGGGTGAAGATGTAAAAAAGTATGCTTCTCTTACAACAGACCTCTTTATTATCTATCCACATTATCAAGATGAAAACGGCAGAACAAAACCATATGAAGAGGATGATTTTAAGAGAGATTTTCCCTTAACCTATGCCTATCTGCACCACTTTAAAGAGCTCTTAATCAGTCGAAAGATAAGGTATAAAACAAATCCAAAATATTGGTATGCTCTTCATAGAGCACGTGAGATCGAAATGTTTGAAAATGAAAAAATTATTACACCGGAGATCTCTTTTGGTACAAATATGACCTTTGATAATAACTCTTTTTATCATGGAACAAAATGTTATACTTTTGTAAAAAATAAAAAATATAACGAAAGTTATAAATATCTTTTAGCTCTTTTGAATTCATCTCTTATGTGGTTTTTTCTTAAAAATACAGGATATGAACTACGTGGTGGCTACTTTGCATTTAAAACAAAATTTTTAGAGCCTTTTCCTCTTCCCCAAACCCCAAACTATACACTTTATCTTCAAAACCTTGATTATCTCTTCTCTATGCAAAAAAAGCAACGCTATGATAGAGAAACAAAGTATGCCATAGGCTTGTTAAATAACAAAGAGATCTATCTTACAGAATTTCTTTTTGCCAAACAGATTGGATACCTTGAAAAATTTCAAGGGCATAAAGAGTTTAAAGAGTACTATAGATTACTTCCTTTTGTTTTTTCAAATAACCTTTTTGATGAAGTATTTGAAAACATACAAAACAGCAGAGCTTTATACTCCATTTTTTATCGTGAAAATGACAGAATATTTCATGTAGTTGATGAGGAAAACTATCTTGTAAGTATTTATGCAAATTCTGAAAAAAACTTTCTAAAACAGATAGATAAAAGATATACATTAATCAAGCCTGCAAGGGAGGGCGGTTACTTCTCCATCCTGAGTCCAGCGGAACCTTTCTGGCGTCAAGCAGACCTGATACAAAAATTATACCATAAACTTCACACAGAGACAAAAAATTATCAGCAATTGCTTATTGATCATGTCGATAAGATACTTTCTCTCAAAGCACAAGAGCAAAAAACTCGTAAAAATTTTCTTGATGAGCTAGAACTTAATAAAATCCCTAAAAAACTGCAAAGCTTTGAGCTCTTAGATTTTAATGAATTTGTAAAAGAGTATAAAAAAGCAAAAAAATTAAAATTTACAGACAAACTGCAAGAGAGAAATTTCAAAAATGA
>CAZCMR010000155.1:0-2519 GCA_964499805.1 uncultured Sulfurimonas sp. | reverse complement strand
GTATCTAATTACAGGTCAGAGTCATGAAACTATTGATGTTATTCACTTTTCTCTCTATTATTACTGTTCAAGCAAGTGAAGCCAATGCCATAGCTCTTGCTCAATCACTACATCTCTCAGCAGGTTCTAAAGCTATCATGCAATGGGAGAGAATTTTTCAATCACCAAGAAAGATGAAGCGATACAAACTAGACAAACTCTCACACAAAGAGCAAGAAATACTCAAAGAGTATCTTATCGATCATGCTATTGACTCAGACAAACCTACTATTGCAGGAATATAAATGAAAAAACTACTCTCTATGACATCTTTTTTAAGCATCTTCACAATTACTGCTTATGCGAATAATGCTACTGAAACAAAACTCAATGAAATGAGTGCACAGATTCAAAAACTTCAAAAAGAGATTCAAAGCTTAAAAAATCAACAAAGTGAACTAAAAACAAACACGGAAGAGAACTATACTTATATAGAAGATGTTGAAGCAAAACAGTTTCGAGACAAGCTTCATTTTTCATTAGGCTTTCAAACAAATCTAGATAATTTTGCTAAAAAATATGCAGATGGACATACAGTGCGTAGTAACAATATTTGGAGCACAAAACTTATGCTCAACATGCAAGCAGATATTACTCAAAATATGAATTTTTATGGTCGTCTTTCAATGTATAAATATTGGGGAAGCAGTACGGTTCATCCTTTTACCTATTATGACAATATGCAAGGAAGAGTACCCGCAAACAGTGGTCTTTATGTTGAAAGAGCTTACATTAACTGGTTTCTATCTCCAAATAGTTTTATTCCTTTTACTATTACTATCGGCCGACAACCTAGTTCTGATGGACCAAGTCACCAGTTTAAAAACAATACTGTAAGAAAAGGCACTTATTCTGCCCTTCTTTATGATGGAGCTGCAGATGGAATCGTTCTTAGCAGTGATCTCTCAAAAATATTTTCTGTACCAAATACAGTTTTAAGAGTTGGTTATTCAAAAGGATATGCCTATTCAGAGAGCTCACCTTATGCAACAAATGCTTTTATCGGACCTGCAAATAATGATATTGATGATACCAATGTATTAGGAGTTTTTTTAGATACTTCCATAAAAGGGATAGAAAATTCTCTTATTCAAATCAGTTACTCCAGAATGTTTGACATCATTGCTAACCCTCTCGATACAAACACAGCAAATCATAACAATACAAATATTGGTGATGTAGATATGTATGGAGCTATGATAGAGTTTACAGATTTTAAAGATACACATCTAGATATGTTTGCACAGTTTGGTTGCAGTGTAGCACACCCAAATGGAGAATCTTACATCATTCAAAATCCCAGTACAGGTCAAAAACACTCTATAGGTCTGCTCACTCAAGATGGTGATACTACAAATAAAACCGGTTATGCTGCATGGATAGGCGGACGCTACGGATTTGGAAAAAAACAAAAGTACAAAATCGGTATGGAGTACAACTATGGCAGTAAAAACTGGATTAATCTGACACAAGGCTCTTTTGATATCTACAACAAACTCGCAACAAGAGGAAATGTTTATGAAACATATTTAATGTATGTTATCAACAGATATGCAAATCTACGATTAGGTTATATTTACATAGATTATCACTACACAAGAAGTGGCTGGTTTGTAGGAGAAAGTAAAGCTATAAGTAAAACTCCTCCATTAGGAGCTTCGACAACAGTAGAGAGTTTACAATCTCTCTATCTTAAAATGAATATACATTTCTAAGATTATGATAAATTTTATTAACAATTTAAAGCTCTTTACAAAACTTAATATTACAACAGCTATCTCTGCGATCAGTATGATACTTGCAACAATAATGTTTTATATTATCACAAATATCTTTTTTGATATTATTGATAAAAACAACAGATCAAAAGCAGAAGTACAACAGGCATCAAACGCTATTATCCGTCTTTTACACCAAATAGATTACCTGACAATTAATAATGCAATTCAAAAGAAAAAAAATTATTTAAAAAATAGCCAAACAATTTATAAAAAAATCTCAGATAATCTCTCAACAATAGAACACAGTGCTTATCTTCATAGCGATCCAGATGCAAAAAAAATCCTGCAAAATATACGAGCAAGAATTCAAGGCTATACGGTTATAGCATCTTCTCTGCCAGAAGAAGTACAAGAAGATAGTACTGATGGGCTCTATGCAATTATGGCTTTATCTTCTGCAAGCCAAAGAATTTTACAAGAGCTTGAGATACTCAATAAAAAAATAGATATTATTGCCAAAGAAAATATCCAAACGCTCAACCAAGATATCTTTTATGTTAAAAGTTTTTCTATTGCATTTATCAGCATACTCATTCTATTTTTACTCTATACAAACAAACTGATACTCTCTTCAATTCTCTCAAGAGTAGAACTCCTTAAAGAGGAGATTCTCTCCTTTTTTGATCTACTCTCCAAAAAAAGAGAAGATGTTGTGCATATGACACAAAAAGGAAATGATGAAATTGCCGAAATTGCACA
>CAZCMR010000154.1:0-2525 GCA_964499805.1 uncultured Sulfurimonas sp. | reverse complement strand
TACTCTTTCGTTTTAGCTTTTTTCCAAATCGCACCAAGCTGTTCATCCACAGCTTCAACTGCTTTTTGAGCTGCCTGCATATCACCGGTATGTCCGACCATATCTCCATTTGCAAAATTCACCACGATAAAATCATAATCAGCATCCATAGCATTTAAAACTGCTTCACCTACCTCTTTTGCACTCATCTCCGGTTTCATATCATATGTTTTTACATTGGGAGAAGGGATCAATACTCTCGTTTCATTCTCATAAGGCTCATCAATTCCACCATTGAGAAAAAATGTTACATGTGCATATTTTTCAGTCTCTGCAGTATGGAGTTGGCGCAGTCCCGCTTTTGCTATGACCTCTGCCAAAGTATTTTGAGGAACATCCTTTCTAAACATTACGGGATATGTAAAACTTTTGTCGTACTCTGTAATTGTCGCTAGATTTACTTTTATTGCAGGTCTCTCAAACGCAGTGAAAGATTCATCGGCCAAGGCCGTTACCATCTCACGCATTCTGTCACTTCTGAAGTTAATCGTCAAGACAGCATCCCCATCTTTCATTCCATCATACCCCTTAAACGCAGTAGGTTCTACAAACTCATCAGTCTCGCCCAAAGAGTAGGAGTGTCCAATGTATGCTTCAGGAGAGAAGTCTGTTTTAGGTTCTGCGTTTACTATCGCTTGATATCCACGCTCAACTCTCTCCCAGCGGTTATCTCTGTCCATTGAGTAAAAACGTCCTGAAATCGTAGCAATTTGTACATTTTCATTCAGATGTTTTTTTACCTCTTCGAGATATTTTTGTGCAGAAGTAGGAGAGACATCTCTTCCATCCGTAATAAGATGTAAAAATACTTTTTTTCCATTTTTTGCAGCGATATCAGCAATGCCCATAAAATGTTCAATATGAGAATGCACACCACCGTCACTCATCAGACCGATAAGGTGCAGTCTATCAGATGTAGAAAAAAGTTCTTGAAGCACTTCATTTTTCTCTATCGATCCATCTTTAATCGCCAACGAAATTTTGACTAAATCCTGATATAAAACGCGTCCGCTTCCTATGGTCATATGACCAACTTCAGAGTTTCCCATTTGTCCCTCAGGCAGTCCGACACTCAGCCCGAATGTATCTATCAAAGAGTGTGGTACTTTACTAAAGAGTGTGTCATATGTCGGCGTCGTCGCGTTATAAAACGCATTGTGTTCAGTTTTAGCACTGTAACCAATACCATCAGTGATGACTAAAATTGCTTTTTTACTCAATTTTATTCCTATTAATAAATTTGTTTCGTGATTATACTATAATGTCACTTCGATTTTACAAACGACTTTTATTTTTACAGGACACATATTGTTATATTGGTTACATACTCTACTCGACGTTAATATTTTAGGTTACATTACTATTCGTGCAGGCGCTGCATTTTTTATTGCTCTTTCAGTAACACTTTTTTTAATGCCAAAGTTCATTCGATGGGCGCAAAGAACATCAAGTGTACAACCCATAAATGAGTGGGCACCACAAAGCCATCAGGCAAAGATCTCAACTCCTACAATGGGCGGAGTCGTATTTGTCGGAGCAACTCTTCTTGCTTCACTGCTTACCATCAAACTCAACAATGCTTACGCCCTTGGCGGACTACTAACGCTTACCCTTTTTTCACTTATTGGTTTTCAAGATGACTTTGCAAAAATTAAAAAAAATGAAAACCTCGCAGGATTACAGGCACGGAGCAAACTTCTTCTACAGATTGTTTCAGCTCTTTTAGTTGCCTGTTTTTTATGTTATTTTGCTGATTTTAACACTGATTTATATGTTCCTTTTCTCAAAACTCCCCTTTTTGATATGGGTAGTTTTTCCATTATTTTGTGGGTATTGGTCATGGTTGCAGCATCAAACGCAGTCAATCTTACAGATGGACTTGACGGTCTTGCGACTGTACCCTCTATTGCTGCTCTCTCTTCATTTATCATTATCATATACATCACAGGGAATGTAAAACTGAGCTCGTATCTTTTAATGCCCCACTTTCAAGTTGGAGAGGTTGCCATTATCGCAAGTGCCCTCATTGGTGCATTAAGTGGTTTTTTATGGTACAACTGCCACCCTGCAGAAGTCTTTATGGGCGACAGCGGCTCTCTTACACTTGGTGCATTTTTAGGATACCTTGCCATCATCAGTAAAAGTGAGATTTTACTGCTTCTTATCGGTTCTATTTTTGTCATAGAAACACTCTCCGTTATTTTACAGGTCGGTAGTTTTAAACTCCGTCAAAAACGTGTATTTCTCATGGCTCCTATCCATCACCACTTTGAGATGAAGAATTGGGCGGAGAACAAAATCATCGTCCGCTTTTGGATTATTGCGATTTTATCAAACATACTTGCTCTCATCACTCTAAAAATAAGATAAACTCTTTTTTGCCTCTAAGCTTCCTTTCAGTACCCACTAGCTATAATTTCGCTCTTTAATTAATGGCCTGTTAGCTCAGTCGGTAGAGCAAGTGACTGAAAATCACTGTGTCCTTG
>CAZCMR010000153.1:0-2569 GCA_964499805.1 uncultured Sulfurimonas sp. | reverse complement strand
GCTATTTTGATGTACGGGAGAGAGATAATGAAAAATGGCTCTATGGTAAAAGCAGCATAGAACATGCCAAACTTGCCGCACAAAGTATTGACTATACAAAAGAAGGAAATCTTTTTGAAACTTTTTATGATGTTGTAATTGAAGACGAAGATGCTGCTTCCTACGATGATGCTCCTATCACTCACACACCCTATTCTGCTTCTGCAAGAATCATAAATTATCATAATAAATATGCACAAAAACAACAAACCACAATGAAAAAAATTTATAAATTTATTTTTTTTGGTACAGGTCTTGGTCTGCATATTTCAGAAATTCACAAAAAAATAAAATCTCATGTCTATTTTATTACCGAAGATGATCTGGAACTCTTTCGTCTCTCACTCTTTGTTACCAACTATAAAGCCTTAACAGATGAAGGAGCTATACTCTATCTTTCTATCTTTGATGATCAAGAAGAGTTTGAAGAAAAAAGCAATAACTTTCTCAAAGAGATGTTTATCTATAATCACTATTTAAAATTTTTTCATATCCTAAGTTCTAATAATACTCGCATAAAAGATTTTCAAAAGGTTATTCTCTCTCTAGGCTATCTTGTTTTTAACTATGCAGCACTGACTAGTGGTATATTACGACCTCTAGAACACATAAAAAATCACTATAAAATTTTAAATGTTTCAAAACCTTTTAACTCCTCTTTTGTTTCAACAAAACCTTTTTTAGTTCTTGGAGCTGGTCCATCATTTCAACAAAACATCACATGGATAAAAGAGAATCAACACAAGTTTATTATTGTAGCCGTATCAGCCTTACTATCTGCTCTTGAAGAGCATGATATCAAACCACACATTATCACTCATGTACATGGGTTTGATGATGCTTTGCCTCATGTTCAAAAAGTCAAAGATATCACTTTTTTCGATACTACAATAGAGATGTTTTCAACCTTTACTACAGCTTCTTTTCTTTCTTACTTTCAAAAAGAAAATATATATCTCTTTCAAGGAACATCAGAGTTTAAAAAAGGTTTTAGTGCTTTTAGTGCTTCTAATATTGGTGCTTTGACTTATGGTCTTCTGCTTCGCCTTGGTGTAGATAAGCTCTATCTTCTTGGTTTGGATTTTGCAATTGATGAAAAAACAGGAGCAACACACACAGCTTCTCATGAATATACTAAACAATTAAATATCAAAAAAACATCTTATGATGTTGAAGATGACATATCCTATAACAATTCTGTTATATTAACAAAAGGAAATTTTAAAGAAAAAGTCAAAACAAGTCTTATGCTAGATAGTTTTAAAAAACAAGCAGATCTAATGACGAAGCTTTACAAACGAAAAAGTACAAAAATCTACAATCTTTCAGATGGTGCTCATTTACAAGAGACAACCGCATTACAACCATCTGAAGTAAAGATAGATGAACTTATGGATTTCACAAAAACTTATCATACACTTAAAGAGATCTATGAAAAAAATTCTGAAAACAGACTTACAAAAGAAGATATAGAAGCTTTAAAAGCAAAACTCATTTATATCAAAAAACTAAAAACAATTTTACAAGAGTACTCTCAACGCAAATACAGTACAATGGATATCTTTCACTATAATCTACTTGGACTTTTTCAAGATATTCTTGCTGAAGACTTTGATGAAGATGCACGAGAACTCAATGATGTCATCTCAATGTACCTTCAATATATCTCAGGCTTTATTTTTGATATTATTAATACAAAAGAGTTGAAAAACGAAAAACATCACATCAAAGCTCTGAACAAAATTATTATTTTTGAAATCAATAAACTTATCACTCACTATGAAGATTTCTTAGAAGATTTTTTAAAAGAGATATAAAAATGAAGAGGAAGAAAGGAGAAAAGTTCTCCTCTCTTTCATTAACTATTGAAGTAGTCTTAAAACATTTTGCTGAACAGCATTTGCTTGACTCATTGCATATGAACCAGATTGTGCAAGAATGTTGTGTTTTGCAAAGTTTGCAGACTCTGCAGCAAAATCAACATCACGAATCTGAGACTCTGCAGCTGTAACATTTACCTGTGCAACAGAGATATTTCTTACTGTTGATTCAAGTTGGTTTTGCGCAGCACCCAGTGTCGCACGAAGTGTGTCAATCAATTTAATAGAATCATCCATTTTCTGAATAGAACTCTCCGCTGATGCCTGTGTTCCAACACCAACTGCATCATCTGCTATAACAGCAGAAACTGTTACTCCAGAAATTGTCGTACTTGTTGTTTCATTAGTATATGCTCCAACATGAAATTTATATGAAGCTGTTGTCGCTAACAACTGTTTACCATTAAATTTCGTTTCCCCTGCAATATGATTTAATTCACTAAGAAGTCTATTTACCTCTTTTTGAATATGACCACGTGATTCACTATCTTGTGTATCATTGGCAGCTTGAACAGAAAGTGTACGAACTCTTTTTAAGATATTTGTATACTCTTCAAGTGCCCCATCTGCTGTTTGAATCATACCGATACCATCGTTTGCATTACGAATAGCCTGTCCAAGACCTTCTGACTGAGCTGAAAGTTTATCAG
>CAZCMR010000152.1:0-2579 GCA_964499805.1 uncultured Sulfurimonas sp. | reverse complement strand
CTTGCAAGAGGAGCTTTTACATTGGTATATTTTTACTCCTCATAAAGAGAGTGACGGTAATATTACACAGTTAGTGAGTTCCAGCTCGACAAATAAATCTTCTGGAAATACGGATGGTATTACAGCAAGCAGCACTTATAGTGGAGATGGAATTTTTAGTATAGATGTTAATAATTCAAATAAAAAAGAAAATACCTATTATATACATCTTGATACACAGGACTTTCTCTGGTATGTACCTAATGGTTTTGGATTAGATTATAATGACAGTGTAGGGAGTAGTTGTTCAGAGCATCCGTGTATAGAGTATAAATATGGAACAAATACACAAGGTGAGGGTGTCAACAGTGGATCGACAAATGGTCTTTCTATTGATCTTAATACATCCAAAAACAGTCGTGGTGTGAGACTCTTTCGATGAAAAAGGCTTTTACGCTTATTGAATTAATCTTTTCAATGGTGATTATTGCCATTGCTTTTTCAGTTTTACCTAAAGTACTTTATATGGCATCAAAAAATGCTACAACTTCACTCAAAGAAGAGGCGATGTACAATGCAATAGCCTATGCCGGACTTATACGTGCGAGTGCCTGGGATGAAAGCAATACAGAGGTAGATGATATACTGCTTGTAGCAAGTGATTGGAACAGTGAAGATGACCCGTACGACTGTAATACTTCTACTGGCTACAGAATAGGCGGCTTTGTAGGATCTCGTAACTGTTTAGAAGATAAAAATGCCTCTGCCTTAGGTAGTGATGGTGGAGATCTTGATGATATAGATGATTTTGCTAGTGTAAGTGCAAAAAATAGTAACAGCTCTCGTCAATATGATGTTAATGCAACTATAACATATGTAGGTGATACTTTTTTTACTACTGCAACTTCAAGTTCTTTAACAAACTCAAAACGTATAAAAATTATAGTTTATCCAAAGAAAAAAGCCTCAGAACTTGGCAATGCATTTGTTCAACTTAATTTTACACTGTACAATCTTGGACAGCTACGTGTAAACAAAAGGAGTTGGAATTGAGAAGAGCAGCAACCCTTATTGAATTGCTTATGGTACTTGTTATTATTTCTCTCCTTTCCGTAGCAAGTTTTAAGGCATTGCAAAAACTTACAACACGGGAGTACAAAGCCAAAGAACAGACACGCCTCTCTTTGGAGTCACAAGTTACGGTAGATATTATCAGCAACTATCTTAAATACAGAGTACCTTATACAACTATCGGCTATGATCCAAGTGATGGTAGCTTTGAGTATATAGGTGATTTAAGTGATGATCAAAAACGAATTCTTGAGTGGTTTGGCCGCGATCGTGATGATTTTTATCTGAAAAATTATAGTGGTTTTATTGATATGGAGAAGAAAAGTGGTGATACGCTTTATTCTCCGGATACAAATCTTAGTGAGTCAAATGATAAAATATTTAATCTAGTCTTTGCAGGGAGTTTTGACAGAGCATACAGTGCTAATGATTATCAAAACAGTTTTGGTTGGCATAATAAAAATTCAAGTGAGAGTTTTGATATTACACTTGACGGAAGTGGAAATATTGAATTAACAGATGGTACAAAGCCTGAGCATTTGTATGAAAAATATTTTTTGACAAAAAGTGCCTATGCAATAGCCAGGGGAGTAGATATTGATCAAAATGCCACATGTCTTAATAATCTCAATATAGATGATGATACCCTTTTACTCTTTTATGATTATCAGCCATGGGATAACAGCAGTGGAGAGGGTGAGACGTTTTGTGCTGATCCAAATGGCAATAAGCAATCTGGAAGTGCTACGATATTGATGAAAAATATTAGCGGATTTAGTTTTAAAGAGGTAGATTATACAATTCGGATTCTTTTAGATATTAACAAAAATATAAGAGGTTCATCCCCTGTGCACTTTTCTAAAATGAAGGTGGTCTTTTAATGCGTAGCGGATTTAATCTTATAATGGCTATTTTTATATTGCTTATACTCTCAGGAGCAACTGTTTTGACATTAAAATATGTCTCTATTTCTTCAAAGCATTTTGCTGACAGCTATACGCAGGAGCAAGGGGAGATCTTTGTGCAATCTGTGATCGAGGCGACTCTTTTAAAAATTGAGGGAAAAGAGAGAGATGGGAGTTGTGGAAGTCTTTTGAGTGGATGGAGTTGCAGTAGTGCTGATGGAAAGTTCGATGCAACAGTTACAATAGAGCGTTATTATCTCTACAAAGGAGAGGATAATAACGGAGATGATCTCTCATCTTGTAGTATTGTTACGTCGATAGATACAAGTGAATCGCATGGTTATATAATGATGCATGTCATTATTACATCACAAAAAGCATTTTCTCCCATACGTATAGTTTATAGAGGATTACAAAGACCATGAAAAATGCATATACTCTTGTTGAACTTATTTTTGTTATTGTTATTATTGGCATCCTTTCAGGCGTAGGATTTTACAGTTTTGATCCACACTATCTTAGAAATGATGCCCATATGATAGCAATGAAGATAGAACAAACCCGATATCAGGCGATACATTTTGATAAATCTTTTGGAGAAGAGAATAGTAGTATTGGCTGTAT
>CAZCMR010000151.1:0-2582 GCA_964499805.1 uncultured Sulfurimonas sp. | reverse complement strand
TCAACCCCGACATGACAGAGTCTGGCTTTTATGATGAGCTGCGTTTTGATGTAAGTACAAAAGAGAATGAAAAACTGCTCGCCGAAGATATAGCCGATGCAGTAGCACACATACTCACTATGCGAAAAGGTGCAGTTGTGAGTGAGTATACATTAAGAAGTTTGCAGTTTGGGATAGTGAAGAAGACTAAGAGGTGATATCAAACTTATTAATATTTGACCGTACTGTGGACTCTAAAAAATCTTTATGCTTTTTTAATTCTTGCAGTGCTTTACCTGTTTCATCTTTGAATTGATGTACTACTTTTAAACCTTCTTTAATTAATGCAGACGCTTGTTTCATATCGTCTACATTTTCAAATTGTGGCATAGTTTGTACTAATTCATCTATTAGTTTTGGATTTTTTTCAATAATAGCAATTTTAAAGCGTTTAAGCCACATCCGTGTTTTCTCTCCATGCATCTAGCAAACCTTTAAAAACTTGATTTACTTCATCTATCTTACTAGTATCATTTTCTATATTTGCTTTACTTAAAAGTTGAATCTGATAGTTATATAGGCCATCTAGGTAAGTGGCTACATCCCCTTGTGAATTATCCAGTGATGCGAGGAGTTCTACAATCACTGCAACTGATCTGTTTAACCAATAGACTTTCTTTTCACAATCTTCATCTTTGATAGCTTTTTTTGCCTGTGCATTAAAACGAAGGACTCCTTCATACAACATCTCAATTAATTTATATGGTGATTCAATATTTACATCATTTTGAATATATGAATTATATGCCATTGCAGCGTTCATTTTAAAATCCTTTATTATTTTATCTTGGAGAGTACATCGACAAAGAAAGAAAATTATTTAACCGAATTTCTCTTTTTTTTTCTTTAGACTTGGAATTATTTTTGCTATACAATTCAATAATTATGGACCAGAAGGAAACAAATCATTATGCTCAATGGGAAAAATATACTTATTACCGGTGGAACAGGAAGTTTTGGGAAGCAATTTGTAAAAACTATTTTACAAAGGTATAAACCTAATAAAATCATCATCTATTCACGTGATGAGCTCAAACAGTTTGAAATGGCTCAAAAATTCAATGATTCATGTATGCGTTACTTTATAGGTGATGTACGTGACCTTCCTAGATTAACAAAGGCAATGAATGGTGTTGATTATGTCGTTCACGCAGCAGCACTCAAACATGTTCCAATCGCAGAATATAATCCTATGGAGTGTATAAAAACAAATGTTATGGGAGCTCAAAATATTATTGATGCAACTATAGAAAATGAAGTTCCTTACACTATTGCGCTCTCTACTGATAAAGCCGCATCTCCGGCAAATCTCTATGGTGCAAGTAAACTTGTATCTGACAAGCTTTTTGTAGCAGCAAACAATCTTCGTGGAAATCATGATGTAAAATATTCTGTCGTCCGTTATGGAAATGTCCTTGGTTCAAGAGGTTCTGTTGTACCTTTTTTTAAAAAGCTTATTGACGAAGGGGCAAAAGAACTTCCAATCACAGACCCGGAGATGACTCGTTTTTGGATTACACTGCAAGAGGGTGTTGACTTTGTTCTTAAAAACTTTGAGCGTATGCAAGGTGGAGAGATTTTTATTCCCAAAATCCCATCTATGAAAATAATAGATATGGCAAAGGCATTAGCACCAGACCTACCACAAAAAATAATCGGTATCCGTCCTGGTGAAAAACTCCATGAAGTTATGTGTCCTCGTGATGATTCGCATCTTACTTTAGAATTTAATGACCATTTCGTTATTCAACCAAGCATTAGTTTTTCTTCACCTATTGACTATTACTCAAACAGACTGGGAGAAAAAGGCAAAAGCGTTCCTCAAGGGTTTGAGTATAACTCTAAAGACAACACAATATGGCTAACGCACAAAGAGCTCTTAGAGAAACTTCGCTCAACAAGTTCTGAAGAGTAAGAGATGCTAAGTTACTCAACACAACTTATAGAAGAAGATGATATAGAAGCTGTTATAGCAGTTTTAAAAAGCTCTTTTTTAGCACAAGGACCAAAAGTTGCACAGTTTGAAGCAGATTTATGTGCTTATACCGGTGCAAAATATGCCGTGGCTTTCAACTCGGCCACTTCAGCCTTGCAAGCTGCCTACAGTATTTGTGGGATTGAAGAGGATGATGAAGTTATCACAACCCCTATCTCTTTTGTTGCTACTTCCAATATGTTTGTAACACTTGGAGCAAAACCTATCTGGTGTGATGTCAAATTTGATGGTAATATTGATGAGAGTCGCATAGAAGCACTTATAAGTCCAAAAACAAAAGCGATAGTTCCGGTTGATTTTGCAGGTAAACCAGTCGCTATACAGATGATAAAAGAAATCGCAAAAAAACACAACCTACTGCTTATAGAGGATGCCTCTCATGCTCTTGGCTCTTCTGTGGATGGTAAAAAAATCGGCTCTTTTGCAGATATGACAATATTTTCTTTTCATGCCATCAAGCCTATTACAACTAGTGAAGGAGGGGCAGTAATGACTGACAATGAAGCGTATGCCAAACAGCTTCGTCTCTTTCGTTCTCACGGCATGC
>CAZCMR010000150.1:0-2648 GCA_964499805.1 uncultured Sulfurimonas sp. | reverse complement strand
AGAGTGCATATTCCTCTCCTTTTTCTAAATCTTCCTGAACTTTTGAAGCAATTTTTTTATTGATAGTATAGAGTTTCTTGAGTCGTAACTCCATAACATCTTGCAAGGTAGCCTTGTCATATAAAAAATCTCTAAACTCGCTCTGTTTATAATGGGAAAATTCACTTTTAAAAAGCTTTTTATCCGCTACCTTTTTACTTACCAAGAACATATAAGAGCTTGAGTCTATGGCAAGTAGAGCTTTTTGCAGTGCCAAAAATGAGTAGGATATCTCAACGGTGCCTATAAATTTATTTTTATAAAAAAGAGGAAAAACATTTCTAAAGCCATTAAAAATTCTACCCTCTTCATAGCAGCTTATGGGCACCAGATTTTCATTGACATAACGAATAGACTCTCGCACACGCCACAAAGAATCACCATATTTTTTAGGCTCATGAAAACGTAAAAAACTGATTGCTTTTGGTAGGTGAAAATGAAGCTGCCTTATTCCATGTTGTTGAAAATAACGATAATTTTCTTTTAATAATATATGAAGTTTCTTTCGCAGACTTTGCAACTCTTTTGCATCTTTGCTATGAGTTGCCTCATACATTATCTCTCTTATCTGTGGGGTATTGACATCTTTGTCAAAAAAGATTTGGGCAATACGGCTCATCTGAAGCACAGCCATCTTTGTATGCATCTGTGTATCGGCTGTCTCTATAGAGAGATAATCAGTGATATCTTTGTTTTTATTGTATGCTACGCCGATTATCACCAATATCTCAAAAAAAACAAAAAAGAGTATAACCGAGTAAAAAATAGTCTTATAGGAGTTAAAAAAGTTTTTTAAGGACATCTTCTAATCTCTCGTTTGCATCAAAAACAACCTTATCTACTGTTACAAATTTTATCTCATATCCCATCTCGGTATCATTGAGTATTGCCTCTAATCTCTTTTGTAGTTGTTTTTTATCGATACTTTTTTTGGAAGTAATCAAAAAGTTATCCCCGTAAAACCTATAAACTTTTGAGTCTTCTTGAAAAAATGTATTTAAAGCAGAAGCAATTTTAACCAACAGGGTATCGCCTTCGTGCCAGCCATATTTTTTGTTGTATTGATGAAAGTTATGAAGTGATATCCAGATCACATATTTACAATCTTTGATAGTATGAATTGCAGAGCGTAGATAGTACTCATTATAAAGACCCGTTAAAGCATCTTTATAAAAATAACTAAAACGCTCTTGTTCCAAAAGTGTTTGAGGGTTTTGATGATGAGCAATAGCAACCTCTACATGACGGAGTACTTTGAGTGCCGCTTTGGCAATTGTTGGATTAAACTGCTTGCCTGAGAGAAGAGATATCTCTTTGAGTGCCTCAGTAACACTTTTTCTTCCCTTATAAATTCTGTCTGTTGTCATTGCATCAAAAGAGTCTGCTAGCATCAATATTTGAGCCAATATTGGCGTTTCATCTCCTAAAAGTCCACGTGGATATCCACTACCGTCATAATGCTCATGATGATCTCTTACTATCTCTTTGATCTCATCAAAGATACTGATATCTTTAAGCATCTCATAACTCATAACCACATGTTCTTGAATAAGTGCATACTCATTTTCTAACAGTTTTGTAGGTTTTAAGAAGACAGAATCAGGAATGGCAATCTTACCAATATCATGTAGCATTCCGGCACGATGTATGATATGACACTCCTGTTCACTCAAGCCCATCTCTTTTGCAATCATCTCTGCATAATCGGCGACTCTTTGAGAATGTCCTGCAGTATAGGTATCTCTTTTTTCTACAACATTGACAAGTCCATAAATATACTGCTCATACAAGAGCTCTTTTTCGTCTATATAGTCAGAGATTTTCTTTTTAAAGAGGCCAATGCCAAAGATACCCAAAACCCAGATAACAAAAAAGAGACCACTTACAAGCAGACTGCTTTTAAAAGCATCACTATAAAGCGATTTCATAGGAATGGCAACACTCACACCTCCACGAATATCACCTACTCGGTAACCTTGAAAAGCATGACATTTGAGACAGGATTTTTTTGTAACAAGTGGGTTCATTAAACGTAGGTATTCTTTATCGTTTATCTTTTGAAGTTCATAGTACTGTTTGCGTGAACGTTCCACATTATCTAGTGCACGAGTTTCCCATTCATCAGGTTGGTTTTTCGGGTTTAGCAGCTTTTTACTTGTAATATGTGTCTTTACTCCATAAAGTTTTTTATAGTCATGCATCATTTGTAGAAGCGTGTAGGCACCATTCATAAGTGTATATTGACGTCCATTTATCTCTAAATCTCTGTTTTTAATATGGGCAAGGTATGGATTTGGAGGAGTCTTTTTTGTAACAGGCACATAGACACCGCCATGTGATGCAACCCAGCTTCTGTATGCAAGATCTTTATTAACACTTGTTTTCGCCTCATGCAGAGCAATATTTTGGGCATATTCGTAATTTCTGTGGATAATAATAGCTAAAATTGCAACAAGAAGCAGTGTCCAACTGGCATAGAGAATATTTGATATTAAAAATAGAAACTTACGTTTTGTCTGCATCAACTATCCTTTAGATAATCTTAATATGTTTTTTCTTAAAGTATGCTTCTTGGAGCGACATCAAGTTCTTCCAAAGAGCTAAATAAT
>CAZCMR010000149.1:0-2649 GCA_964499805.1 uncultured Sulfurimonas sp. | reverse complement strand
AACTCTTTATTATAGGTAAAAAGTCCAATAGGAACTTCTTGAAAAATTGATTCAAAATTGTTTTTAGAGACTTCAAGTTCTTTTTTTGTCTTTAAAATATTTTTTTCATTTTGTAATCTACTAATGATGTTTTTATTGTATTTTATTGAAAAATATATGGACATTATAAGAAATAAACTGACAAGAGAAGCAAGTGAATAGGAGATATCAGAATCTTGTTTGATTAAAATATAAAGAAGAGGGAGAATCAGGATTGTCAGATAAGCAATACTTAAATTTCTAAAATAAGAAAGACTTATAAGAACACCAGCAGAGGTTCCTGCTATGATTATAATTAAAAATGTTTGATGGATTGCATCTACAACAGGAAAGATAATGGCAAAACCAAAACTTACTAATAAAGCAGATATAATAGTTAAAGTATTAAAAAGTATATAAATAGTATGAAAATTGATTTTGTGTTGTAAAAATTGTTTTATAAAAAAAGTTCTTGTGATTAAAATCGCATATAACAATAAAGTCCATATGCTTAAAAAAAGTTTATCTGAAAGTTCCCAAAATATTGCCGTTACGATTGAAATAATGATAAGAAGTGCAAAAGAAGATCCAATAGAATCCACTGCTATCAATTGCATCAATTCATATTTTATTTTACTGTTCTTCTCTTTTTGCATGCTGAATTATACACAAACTCTTTGAAATATGAGATTTTTTAGGCTTTTGTCTTCATCTAAACTGGCAAACTCAGGAACATTTTTTATACGCTGTTGAAATACAAAACTAGGTGCCCATTTTTGTATCATATCTATGAGAAAATGACTATCCAATTCTGGAGAGTTTAAGCAGGCTAAAAGTATACAGTTGTCACTTGCAATCTGTGGCAGTTTTTTGATGATCTTCTCATAATCTTTTGTAGCTTCAAAACTGCCGCGTTGAAAGCTTGGTGGATCGATGATGATGAGATCATAAGGACCTTTTTTCTTGATGGCAGAGAATGATTTTAAAATATTGTATGGTAAAAAGCTCACACCTTTTGGGTCAAGCTTGTTTATGGAATGGTTTGCCATACCGACTTTGAGTGCACCTTTGCTCATATCAATATTGACAACACTCTTAGCACCCCCAAACTTTGCAGCTACACTAAAAGCACAGGTGTATGAAAAAAGGTTGAGAACATGTTTGTCTTTTGCCACCTCACGCACAAAAGCACGACCGTTTTTCATATCTGGGAAGTAGTAGTTGTTTTTGTTTGAGAGAAGATTGAGTTTGAGTTTCATACCGTTTTCAATTACAAATAGATCTTTAGCAACGTTACCAACAAGCACCTCTGAGGGCGCACCTTTGATGTAACGCCTTTGAACAACAAAAGTACTATACTTCTGACTCTCATTGACAAAGTTCTCCACTGATTTTAAAAGTTCTGCTTCACTCTCTTCTTGAAAATATAATGCAAGACTGATGATGTTGTTGATAGAATCAACTGTGAGATGTCTCCATCCTTCATAGAGCCCACCGCGTCCGTGAAAGACTCTTTTAAACTCTTTGTCTGCTGTTTGTGCATTTTTTTCAATTAATGCTATAACCTCTTTTACCTGCATTATTGCTATCCTTTAATCAAGTTTCCAGTAATAAATATAGGAACTGCTTTCACTGCTGTAGAGCTCTTTATTATTGATGAATTTTATCTGATTTACTACTGTTTTGTGACCGTTTAATTTTTGTAGTTTCTGTCTCTTTTTGATGGAAAAAAGTTGGAGTTTATTGTCATCACCACTGCTGTAGATTCCAATCTTTCCATTTGGTGTAATACCGACACAGTAAACAAGAAAAGTACTTTTTAAATGATAGGGTCTCTGTCCTTTTTGATAGACACCGACACGTCTGTCTTGACCGGCTGTAAGTGTTACGCCCTTTGCGTGAGCCACATGAAAGACATTATCAACATTTTGTGAAGAGAGTATCTGAATGGTTTTTGAGTTTGCAACATTTAAAATGCGGGCTTCACCGCTCTCATCTGCCATTATTACATGTTTTTTATCCTGCGTGAGAGTTATGTCACCAAGTGTACTTTGCGTTATGTGACGTTTATACTTTGTGTATTTTTCACCTGTATCGTACAACATTATTTCTGAAGCAAAGGTTGCTAGAAGAATGTGCTCTTTGTCAATAAAGCGTGCCTCTTTTATAGTCAGTTTTGCATCTTCGGAGATAATTTTTTTCAGTTTATGTTTTTCATAAATCCAGACATTACGGTAAAGATTTTTACCAATACTTACAAGCAAAATTTTTCCATCAAGATAATCAATACTGAGTATTCTAGCAGCTTGAAGTTCGCCTAATGCTGTTGTAACAGGCTCAAGCATAATGGTATTGACTATCTTTTTTGATGTAAGGTCAAAAACAGTCACAACCCCTTCATCACTTGCTGCATAGAGATGACTGCCTGTTACAGTAAAATCATTGACATAGCCGATGGCTTTAAATTTATGCTGAGGATAGATCTCTTTTGCCCCTGAAGTACTCAGGCTCAAAAATAAAATGAGAAAAAAGCGAAGCAAAGTTATACTTTTTCCCAAAAAGTACCCTGCGGTGTATCCATAAGCTGTACGCCATAGGAGAGTATCTCCTCACGCAGTGCATCTGAACGCT
>CAZCMR010000148.1:0-2721 GCA_964499805.1 uncultured Sulfurimonas sp. | reverse complement strand
TTCAGCTTTACCGTTGATAATTGCAACAGTATGCTCATAGTGTGAACCGCGTAAACCATCGGCACTAACAACATCCCACTTATTTTCTAAAATAATTGGAGTAGAATCTTTTTGACATATCATAGGTTCTAAACAAAAAACCATTCCATTTTTTATCTTCGGTCCTGCTTTCGCATTTTTCCCTTCAAGATAGTTTGGAATTTCTGGTTCTTCATGAGGTTTTTTCCCTATACCATGACCACAAAAATTACGAAGTGGAATAAATCCAGCATCAAGGATAAAATTTTCCATAAGTTGTGAAAGTTCTTTAAAACGCATACCCTCTTTGATATTTTCTATCGCATGATAGAGTGTATCTTTAGAGCAAGCAATAAGAGCTTCATCTTCAGTAGAAACTTTTCCTATAGGCATAGTAATCGCAGCATCACCAAACCAACCATCAAGTTCAGTACCAATATCAAAACCGATAACATCACCCTCTTGTAGTCTGTAGTCACTAGGAATACCATGGATTATAACTTCATTCAAAGATGTACATACAGCATTTGGAAAGCCATAAAGACCTTTAAATGATGGTCTAGCACCATGAGAACGAATATAGTCCTCTGCCATCCCATCAAGTTCTTTAAGAGTCATTCCAGCTTTTGCATTTTGTCGAAGGAGTTCTAATGCACCACCAACAATCTTGTTAGCGGCACGAAGTTTTTCAATTTCTTGAGGTTTTCTAAGGGCAATTGCCATTGTTATAGACCGACTGCACTTAGTGTTTCATATTTACTCATATACACTTGTGCTTCAATTTTTCTCATAGTATCAAGAGCTACTTGAACAACAATTAAAACTGCAGTACCACCAAAGAAGAATGGAACACCCATTCCTTTGATAATCATAAATGGTAAAGTTGCAACAAGACCTAAATAAAGAGCACCTGTAAATGTTAGTTTACTCGCTGTATCATTTAAGAAATCTTTTGTTGCATTACCAGTACGAATACCTGGAATAAATCCACCTTGGCGTTTAAGGTTATCAGCAATATCTTTTGCATTAAAAGTGATCGATGCATAAAAGAATGCAAAGAAAATTACAAATGTAAAAGTCAAAAAGTTAAAGAAATAACTATTTGGATTCAATAGATCAGCAATACCTTGTATAGTAGGGTTTGTACTACTAGATAAAACTGTCATTGGGAACATTAAAATTGCACTAGCAAAGATTACTGGAATAACACCAGCAAGGTTTACTTTAATTGGAATATAGTTCATTACACGTTTATCTTGGTTTTGCATCATAGTCTTTTTAGCATATGTAATAGGAACACGACGCTCACCAAGTTCAACATAAATAATAATTCCTACAGTAGCTAAAATAAGAGCCAAGATTGCAATTACTGTAATGAAACTCATAGCACCACTATTTACCATAGTTACCGTTTGACCGATAGCTGAAGGGATAGCAGATACAATTCCTGCAAAGATAATTAAAGAGATACCGTTACCGATACCACTCTGTGTTATCTGCTCACCAATCCACATAAGAAGCATTGTCCCAGCTAACATAGAGATAGCAGAAAGAATAATAAATGTGTTATGATCAGCAAGTATAGCAGAGTTACCACTAGGTCCTGTAAGACTTTGCAGTCCAACACTTACACCAATCGCTTGAATTATAGTAATCACAATAGTCGCATAACGAATAATTTGCATATACTTAACCATACCGTCACGCTCTTTTTTCATCTGACCTAAAGTAGGAAATGTTGCAGCTAAAAGCTCCATGATGATTGAGGCAGTAATGTAAGGCATAATACCAAGTGAAATAATAGATAATCTTTGAATAGCGTTACCACTAAACATATTCATTAATCCAAGTGAGTCTGATTGATGTGAGTCGAAGAAAGAGGCAATAACTGCTGTATCTACGCCTGGTACTGGCACATAAGCCAGTAGGCGGTAGATAAATAAAAACCCGATAGTAATAAGTATCTTATTAACTAGATTTTTATTCATAATTATTAGTTACCTGTAGTAGTAACGTTTTCGTCTTTAATTTTCGCAGCTAATTCTTTCGCACCAGCTCCTACTAATTTAACTTTAGAAACTGCAGCACCCATCTTATGAACACCACGAATTGACTCGATAGTGATCTCAGAAAGCTCAGCAACAGCTTTAATTTTTGTAACATTAATAACATATGGCTTCACTAATCTAGAAGTAAATCCTATTTTAGGCATACGTTTTGCAAGTGGTTGTTGACCACCCTCAAAGTTACGTTTTCTTTTGTAACCTGAACGAGATTTTTGACCTTTTTGACCACGAGCAGCAGTCTTACCAGTACCAGAACCTTGTCCACGTCCAACACGTTTACGGTTAGAAGTAGAACCTTCAGCAGGTGTTAAATTTTCAATACCCATCAATTATCCTTTAAGTCTACCAAGTGCTTCAACAGTTGCGCGCACTAGTGTGTTAGGGTTGTTAGAACCGATTGATTTTGTAAGAATATCTTGAATTCCTGCAAGCTCAAGAACTGGACGAGCAGCTCCACCAGCGATAACACCTGTACCTTCAGATGCTGGCTTAAGAAGAACGCGAGAAGCGTTATACTTATGCTCAATATCGTGAGCGATTGTAGAACCTTTAATCTTAACAGTAGTTAAGTTTTTAAAAGCGTTATCAACTGCTTTACGAATAGCATCTGGAACCTCTTTAGCTTTACCAACACCAT
>CAZCMR010000147.1:0-2756 GCA_964499805.1 uncultured Sulfurimonas sp. | reverse complement strand
ACAGACTAAAACCTCAGTGGGTTGTACAAAGAGTTGGTGAACTTCTTGGTGATGACGCAAATATCTCTACAGATGTTGGACAACACCAAATGTGGACGGCACAGTTCTATCCATTTAGCAGACCTCGCCAGTTCATAAGTTCCGGTGGACTTGGAACGATGGGATTTGGTTTTCCTGCTGCAATGGGTGTAAAAGCTGCTACTCCTGAAAAGACAAGTATAAACTTTACGGGTGATGGTTCTATCTTGATGAACTGTCAGGAGCTAATGACTGCAGTTGAGAAGAAACTGCCTGTTATCAACATTATTTTAAATAATAATTTCCTTGGTATGGTACGTCAGTGGCAAACACTTTTTTATGATAAGCGTCATAGTGAGACAGACCTTTCTGTACAGCCGGATTTTGTCAAACTTGCCGAAGCATTTGGCGGAATAGGGTATAGAGTAAAAACGAAAGAAGAGTTTGATGCTGCACTTAAAGATGCAGTTGAGAAAAATGTTGTTGCGTTTATCGAGGTAATCGTTGAGAGATTTGAAAATGTTCTGCCTATGGTACCATCAGGTGGCAGTCTGTTCAACATGATGCTATTAGAGAAAAAGGAGAATAAATAATGAATGACAATAATGCAAGAAGAGTAGTTTCAGTTATCGTTGTTAATGAGGCAAGTGTTTTGTCTCGCATCACAGATCTGTTCTCTGGTCGTGGGTACAACATCACATCTTTGACAGTTGCCCCTATTCCTGAGAGTAAATACTCTCGTTTGACTATTGTTACATCCGGTTCTGTACGTGTGATAGAGCAGATTACAAAACAGCTGCATAAATTGATTCCTGTACTGCGTGTATATGAACATGAAGATATGGTAGAAAAAGAGATGGCGCTTGTAAAGTTTCCAATCACTGAAAATTTAAGCGATATTAACGCTATCTGTGAGGCATATAACGGAAAAATCGTAAATGTTGGAGAGAATATCGTAATCGCTATGGTCTCGGATGAGCCAAAAAGAATTGACAACTATCTAAACGCAGTAAAGCGTTATAATCCAAAAGAGATTGTAAGAAGCGGTGCTGTTGCACTTGAAAGATAAATAAGATGAAACTCAGTGAAATAGCTTCTATAATTGGTGTAGATTTTCAAGAAAATGATGTTGATATCATAGGGCTAAACACACTTAAAGATGCAAAAGCCAATGAGATATCTTTTGTTTCTAATGCAAAATATGTGAAAGAGATAAAAAGTACAAACGCAGCTGCTGTGATTATTTCTCAAGATGTGAAAGATGCAGTTCCGCAAGGATGTTTCGCACTCGTAGTTGAAAACCCGTACTGGTCAATGGCAATTTTATCTAAATATTTTGCCCCTGTTATTGAAGATGAAACATTACCGCTACCAAAGATCGGAAAAGATACAAAAGTATCTCCAAAAGCTGAAATTGCAAATGGTGCTGTGATCGGAGATAATTGTACTATCTTAGCACATGTTTATATTGGTGCTGAAGCTGTGATAGGTGATAATACTATTATCTACCCAAGCGTAACTGTATATAGAGATTGTAAAATAGGAAATGATTGTATCATTCACGCGAACAGTGTTATTGGCTCTGATGGCTTTGGGTTTGCCACCAATAAAATGGGTGAACATAAAAAAATATATCAAAATGGTAATGTTGTCATTGAAGATGATGTTGAGATAGGAAGTAATACAAGTATTGACTGTGCTGCGTTTGGTACGACCTTAATCAAAAAAGGTACACGTATAGATAACCTTGTTCAAATCGGACATAATTGTGAGATTGGTGAGTATAGCGTAATGGTTTCCCAGTCCGGATTGGCAGGTTCTACAAAACTTGGACGTAATGTTGTCATGGGTGGTCAGGCTGCAGCTGCAGGACATCTTGAAGTTGCACCTTTTTCTACATTTGCAGCACGTAGTGGTATTACACACAGTATAAAAGAGCCTGGTAAAACATATGCAGGGTTTCCATTGATGGGTCATAGACAATGGCTTAAACTTCAGGCAAAACTCGCTAAACTTATCAAATAAAATTAGAAGGAGTGAAAATGTCAACAACAATTCCATTAAGCGGTACTAAAAACGGAGTTATCTCTGTAACTAAAATTGATGAACCATACGGTGCAGGGAGTGCCACAGTAGCTAGTATCGGTATCTCTTTGGCAGGAAATGCAGATGAGCCAGAGTGGAAAGTACATATTCCACTTGATAATTTGGATGAAGTTATAAAAGCTTTATCAGCTTTGAAGTAGGTTTTAAAACCTACTTATTTTTGAGTTCCTGTGTGAACTCATCGATTCTTCTGATTCCTTCACGTATCGTTGCCATACCTGTAGCAAAACTAAATCTGAAATAACCTTCACTGCCAAATCCTACACCCGGAACGACGGCTACACCTTTGCTCTCAAGAAGCTTTTTTGCAAAAGTAAGTGAGTCATTACTTACCTCTTTGATATTTACGAAAAGATAAAAAGCGCCATCTGGCTTTAAAACACTCAGCCCGTCTATTTCATTGAAAAGTTTGACAGCTTCATTGCGACGTTTGATAAACTCTTTTTTCATCATTGCTACATCATCATCAGCTGAACCGTCAAGTCCTGCAATTGCAGCATACTGAGTGATAGAACAGATATTTGATGTGCTTTGAGATTGGAGCTTTTTTGTAGCTTTGATAAGCTCTGTATCATAAGCAGCCATATATCCAAATCTCCAGCCCGTCATTGCAACTGATTTTGAAAGACCAT
>CAZCMR010000146.1:0-2772 GCA_964499805.1 uncultured Sulfurimonas sp. | reverse complement strand
GAAGAGGGTGTTGATTTTGTCATAGCAAACTATGAGAATGCTTCACATGGTTTTGGACTGACCTTAAAAAACTGTAATGAGCTCTTCTCTTACGGCATAGATGTAATGAGTGGAGGAAATCATACCTGGGATAAAAAGGACATCATCCCTCTGCTTGATTCGCATGAGATACTCAGACCGCATAACTATCCCGAGGGCGTTCCCGGAACAGGCTGTAAAGTCTATGAAGTAGGGGATGAAAAACTTGCTGTTTTAAATCTTATGGGACACTACTCTATGCCTTACTGTGACAATGCTTTTCGTAATGCCGAGGCTACTGTGCAAAAGTTGCATGATGAGGGAGTTAAGAACATCTTTGTTGATTTTCATGCCGAAGCTACAAGTGAGAAGCGTGCTATGATGATGCTTTTGCAGGGTAAAGTAAGTGCGATTATCGGTACACATACACATGTCTCAACTGATGATTTCCAAATAGCACAGGGTACTGCATATATGACAGATATGGGCTTGAGCGGTTGTCGTGACAATGTGATAGGGATGGATGCAAAAGTACCTCTCAAGCAGTTCTTGACAGGACTTAAAGGGCATTTTGACATTCCTAAAAAGTGTAAAAAGATTCTTCAAGTTGCTATTATGGAAATAGAAGATGGAAAATGTACCACTGCGTTTAAGATCAAACAGTTTGATAACGGTAAGAGTATAAAAAGTGAGGCTTGGCTGGAAGAGGACTAGGCTGTAACTCTGTAGTAGTTATCGTTTGCTATGTAGGTATTGACTGCGTTTAGTTTTGCAGGCGTTGCTGCTGGCAGTTTATTTTGGATGCGTCCGAGTGCAATTTTTGGTTTTTTTATAAGTGGAAACATTACAGAGTTGTCTTCGTAAGCACCTTGAGCAGTTTTAAGAAGACTTACCTTCTCAAACTTACTTTTTTGTGATTGTTGCGTTTGTTCTTGAAGTTTTTGTTGGTTTTGTAAAACTTTAAAGTGTGATATGTAGTTCACAGGAAGCTTTATATCTGCACTACTCTTTTGTTGCGGTGTCTGGACAACTTTTTCTTTTAAAAGGGCAAAATCCTTACTCTCTTTTTGAGGTCTTTTTGTTTGGGTTGCAACAGTAGAGAGGTATGTATTATATGATGATACAAACATTATCACACCTCCCATTTTTTATATGACTTCATTTTAACATTATTTTCATAAAAAATCTATAACTTAGATATAATTGTAAAAAATAAATTTAGGTTACATAATGAGTGCAAACATAGTAATTGTGGAAGATGAAGAGGATTTATTAGAGCTTCTGGAGTACAATCTTCAAAAAGATGGATATGAAACTATCGGTTTTTTAAATACCAAAACCGTAGCACAGATTTTAGAGGAGGAGGAGATAGACCTTCTCATCATGGATAGAAATCTGCCCGGTGTGGAGGGGAGTGAATTTGTCTCAGAATTACGTGCCGATGGTAACACAGTACCAGTAATATTTTTAAGTGCAAAAGATAGAGATGAAGATATTGAAGAGGGCTTTTTACGGGGAGGTGATGATTATATTACCAAACCTTTCAATATGAAAGAACTTCTCTTGCGTGTGAAGTCGATTCTTAAAAGAACTTCCAAGAAAATTACAAGTGAGAAACTGACATACCGAGATATAGTACTGGATAAAAGTACAAGAACAGTAAGTGTTGATGGAAAAAATGTAGATGTAACGAAGCTTGAATTTGATCTGCTGAGTGAATTTATAATCAACAAAAACAATGTACTAGAGAGGGATTATCTACTGGAGAGTGTCTGGGGTGACAGTGAAAATTATCAGTACAAAACAGTGAATGTAGCGATAAACAGACTCAAAGAGAAGATAGATCCTGATAAAACAAAAGAGTACATTCAGACAGTCAGAGGGGTGGGGTACAAGCTTTGTTAGATTTAAAAAAAGATATTTATACAAAGTTCTTGGTTGCAGTTGTCCTTCTTTTTAGTGTTGTTTTCTCGGTCGCCTATTTTTTATTAAAAGATTTGTTGCTTGCACATCTCAACCCTGAACATGATGATGTGTTGATGATTATTGACAGTTATAATACCATTTGGGCTGAAGTGCTTATTGTATTTGTGCTTGTTGGAGTAGTAGCATTTTTATACATCAAAAAGTTAAATGATACGATTATGGAAGATGTCGAGCACTTTACTGAGTACCTTGAAGAGGTTAACAAAAAAAATTATGACGCAGTCGTTCAGATTCAACACTATACAGAGTTTTTGAAAATGTCGCTTATCTTTAAAAACTTGCTTAAACGTTTAAAGGCAAAAGAGAAAAAATAATAGCAATATGACATATTTTTGCATCTTTTGCTTTTTATAATATATATTTTCACTCTAAGATAAGATTGTTTAGCAGGAGTGAAGATGAGAGATTTTCGTCAAATCATAGATATTTTAAAAGAGCGTATGTCTCTAAGCTCCACAAAAGAGCGTATCTATGATAAAGATGTAGCAGAGGTTTTGAACATTTCGCAGTCAAAATTCGCAACTATCAAAAAACGAAACGCAATGCCCTATGTCGAGCTTTTGCTCTACTGCAAAAGAGAGAACATCTGCTGCAGTGAGATATTTTTTGACTAGATCTTTGACTGTACCGTTACTTTTTTGGCTTCAAACATCTCTATGGCCTTTTGTACCATAGGCTCTTTTGTGATGTCGTCTCCGTTGATCTCATCAACGACAGAAGGCTCACTACACCCTCCCACACAGCTTGCTCCACCACCGATCTCTATAT
>CAZCMR010000145.1:0-2804 GCA_964499805.1 uncultured Sulfurimonas sp. | reverse complement strand
AAAGAGCAGTGTATAGAGCATCCATATCTTTATGAGGGTGTAGAAGAGCTGCTTTATGCGCTTAAAAGTGCAGGAGTCAAGCTCTCTGTTGCAACCAATGCACCGACACTTTTTGCCCGTACAATGCTTGAGCACCTAAAAGTTGCCAAGCTTTTTGATGAGATAGTCGGAGCTGATCGAGTCAAACGCTCCAAACCATATCCGGATATGATTGAGCTTATTTTAAAAAGCTATAACTATGACAAAAAAGAGGATAAAGCCTGGATGGTAGGTGATAACTCTAAAGATATTCAAAGTGCCAAGAGTGCGGGCATTGAAGCTATTTTTGCAGCGTGGGGATTTAGTTCCTCTGGTACACATGACCGAGTAGTTAGCGAACCAAAAGAGATATTAGATATCGTTTTGTGAAATAATATGATACAATAGTGCCATGTTAAGTACAGATATCCTCATCAGTTTTGCTTTTATGGCACTGCTTTTTTTACGACATGTCGCGATACTCAAGCGACCAAACAAGATTAACTACGCACCTCTGATGCTTGGTATTGGAGGTATTGCAACACTTATTCACTTCATAGTTTACTCTCACGCAACTGAAATCACTCCACTCTTAAAAGAGTCACTTTTTCCATTTTTAGTAGCTTTAATGTTTTACATTGTTATGAACATCTTAAACCAGACAAAAGAGACAGATGAAGCTAAACAGCGTGAAGAGTTTGCTGTTTTGCTTGTAAAAGAGCTCACGCAGCTTAAAAACTTTATGCTTGAACTTGAAAACCGTATGATGGAGTTTTCAAAAGAGAATATGTCGCGTCAGGAGAGTCTGCGTGAGGAGTTTAAAAACGATGTGGAGAGTATGGAGCTTATTTTGCAAAATCAAAAAGAGTTTCTCAAGCGCTTTAGTGAGTTAGAAGAGTGGCATAAAGATGTCAATGCGGCATTTGAACACTTTAGTGATGTAAAAATGCCCCAATTAGACTCTATGGTTCATAAACATATTGATCTTTTACGTGTTGCAGAACAAGAACACTACAATAAGCTCAACAACTTACTTTCACAAGCGCTGGAGAAGAGAGTAGATCTTGAAGTAGAACTTGAGATGCTTCAAAAAGAGATGCATAAAATTCAAACTATGTCAGATAGTATAGCGAAGTCTATTATAGCAGACACAAAGCAACAATTTATGCATTTGACTCAGGAGTTAGATGGAGAACTTGTCTCTTTAAAACTTCATGCACAAGGAGTTAAGACTACTCTTTATGAAGATGAAACTATCCTTGCAGACATCCGTAGTGAGAGTGAAATAATTGTTAAACAGATGGCACTTTCATCTAAGCAGATGCAAGAAGTACAAAAGCAAACATCAATTGTACATGCCTTGATATCAAAACTTGAAGTGCTTATCAGTGAGTTGGAATTTTTAAAATCTGACTATATTCAAGCACAAGCAGAACTCTCATCTATGTTACAAAACTTCAAAGGTAGTGAAGAAAAAGAGAAGTCAGTTCTAATTGAACAAATAAAAAATATGTTACTGCTTTTAGATGAAAAAATAGAAAAGAAGATAGATGAATTGCGTGAGCATTATAAAACAACAAGTGAACATATGCATGAACAGGCACAGTTTTTGGCTAAAAGGGCACAACTTCAAAAAGGATATTCAGATTTAGATGACTCTTGATGTTTATTTTTAAGAGACAATAGGTACAGATTATTGGAATCAAAATATAGATCTGTAGAGAATGTATCAACTTTTATTTAATATACCATAGGATATGGTAAAATTCCTTACAATATAGATCTATTTGACTCTGAAATGGTTTTTTAGAGATGATGACTAATGACGTAATATGAAAGGTTTTCATGATGAAAAGCTCTATAGCAAGGAGTATCAAATCACTTCCTCCTCTCTCAAAAACAATAAGTGATATAAACCGTGTTTATAATGATGCAGAGTCTGGTGTAAGTGAATTGGCAAAGGTTATTGAACAAGATCCTATGATAGTGGCCAATCTTTTAAAAGAGCTTAACTCTCCTTTGTATGGCTTTGGTAAAGAGGTTCATAATGTAGCACAGGCAGTGAGTCTTTTTGGTATGAGTAAAACACGTTCTGTTGTTTTAGGAAATGCAGTTCGTAAACTTTTAAATGTAGATATGCAACCTTATGGTGTAACAAGTGAAAAGTTTGCTGAAATATCTTCACTGCAAGCAGTGCTTATGAATAAGTGGTATAAACAGATTGATGCAAAAAAAGCAGAAAAACTCTACTTTGCTACTTTTTTACAAGAGACAGGGAAGATATTAATAGCGAGTGATATTATTAAAGAGGGCGAAGATATCTCTTTTGCTTCTGAAATTGAAATGACATATAATATTCCTGCAGTAGAAAAGTCTTTTACGGGCACTACAAGTGCGGAAGTTACGGCTTCTGTTTTTAAATATTGGGGATTTGATGAGGAGTTTGTGATGATGATTCACTACTCTGATACTCCTGCTGCTGCACCATCAGAGTTAAAAGAGTTTGCAACAGCACTCAATATTGTAAAAACAGCACTGGCTGTTAATAAACCTTTTGAAGAGCAGTCTATCAATTTTGCCCTTCGTAAAGCAGAAGATGCAGGATATAATCATAAGATTTTAGAAAATATTATAGATGATATGCTTGATATAATAAAGGGAGAGTAGTTTGAGTAAGAGAGTTACAGTTATAGATACATTTGGTTTTTTCTTTCGCAGTTTTTATGCACTGCCACAACACCTTAAAACAAAAGACGGTTTTCCGACAGGTCTTTTGACAGGTTTTA
>CAZCMR010000144.1:0-2853 GCA_964499805.1 uncultured Sulfurimonas sp. | reverse complement strand
CTAATTTTTATTATAATCTCTTACATATAAATTAATGATTAAAGCGAAATAAGGCTATTAAATATGACAAAATCAGATATGCTCAAGGCCATTGAATCAGCAGAAGCAATGCATTTAAAACAGATGCAAAAGATTATAGTTGCTATATCAGGTGAGAAGATTGAAAATCCAACTGCACTTGGCAAGATGGAATGTGAGTGTGGTGTTTGGTTCTACTCAAATGAAGTTATGTTAAAAAAGATACTTTCTGTACAGCTGTTTGATAGACTTGATAAAGCACATGAAAAGTGGCATCAAGAGTATGTATATCTTTATGATATGTTTTTTAAAGAAGAAAAAAAAGAGGGCTTTTTGTCAAAAATAATGAAACGAAAAGTTCCTAAAGAGTTCTACGATAAAGCAAAGTACTACTATAAGGAACTACAACTTGCAACTGATGAACTGCTGAATGTTTCACTCTCGGCAAAACGAAGAATTATGGCACTGCCTGATGCTAAGTTTAAAGAGTTAGAAGTGTAAGTATCTCTTCTGCTGGTAGAGGTTTTGAATAGTAGTATCCTTGAATATAATTACACTCATGTTGCAGCATAAACTCTTTTTGTTCTATGGTCTCTACTCCCTCTGCAATCAGTTTTAAGTTTAAACTTCTGCCAATCGCAATAATTGCCTTTGTAATTGCTACATCTTCTTCATCATGAGGAAGATCACGAACAAAAGACTGGTCAATTTTGAGTTTGTTAAGCGGTAGTTTTTTTAGATAAGAAAGTGAAGAGTAGCCTGTGCCAAAGTCATCGATTGCAATTTCAATACCCATTTCACTTAAACGTTTGAGCTTTCTTATGGACTGTTCCGGATTACTCATCATTTGCCCTTCTGTTACTTCAAGTTCGAGCCATGAAGATTGAAAATTATACTCTTTCATTGTTTGTAGCAAATAAGTAATAAAGTGATTGTCACTAAGTTGACGCATTGAGAGATTAAGTGCTAATTTTCCGGGATTGAGTCCATCTTCATACCATTGTGCAAACTGTTTCATTGCCTTTTTCATAACAATACGGTCAATATCAATAATGAGACCATTCTCTTCAGCTAAAGGAATAAACTCAAAAGGCGGAATGACACCGATATGTGGATGAATCCAGCGAACAAGTGCCTCCATACCTACTATGGTATCGCTTTTAGCATCATACTGAGGTTGATAATAAACAGTGAACTCTTCTTCTTTGATTGCGGTACGGAGTGAGTTTTCAAGAATGACTTTTGAGAGTGCCTTTTTTGTCATCTCTTCTGAATAAAACTGAAAGTTATTGCGTCCTTCATCCTTGGCTTTGTACATGGCTACATCAGCATACTTGATAAGATCATTTATACTCGTTGCATCATCAGGGTAGAGTGCTATACCTATGCTGGCAGATATATGGAGTGTATGTGTATCGATTTTTATAGGTTCTTTCATTTTGTTGAGGATTTTTTGTGCAACAGTTGCTGCATTTCTTGGAGCTTTAATATCTTTGAGAATAACAGTAAACTCATCACCTCCTAAACGAGAGAGTGTATCTTCTTCACGCAAGGTACTTTTAAATCTCTTTGCAGCCTCTATAAGTACTTTATCACCTATGTGATGCCCTAAAGAGTCATTAATCTTTTTGAATAGATCTAAATCTATAAAGAAGAGAGCAAAGCTGTTTTTATGTCGTTTTGCTTCAATAATACTACGCTCAAGCCTCTCTTTAAAAAGTGTTCTGTTTGGCAATTCTGTCAACATATCATGATGGGCTTGATATTCAAGCTCTTGTGTTTGTTGTTTGTATTGGAGTTCTAACTCTATTGTTGGTGAAATGTCAATATCAAATATGACAAATGAATCTTTGCCTTTATATTGAAGGGTATGAATATATGACTGTACATGATAAAGAGAGCCGTCTTTTCTCTGGTGAATACTGCGATTAAGTAGATTGTTTTTAGAAAGAAGAGTATTTTTTAGCTGTTTAATTTCATCTGTTTGTATATAGGGATTGATGTCGCGTACATTCATTTGAAGTAGTTCATCTTTATTGTAACCAAGGGCATTACAAGCACCTTTGTTGACATAAAGATAGTCTAAAGTGTCTATATCAACGATGTAGATTTCATTGGATGAGCGTTCCAGTAGCTCTGCTAGCTCTTTTGCCTCTTTTTGAATCTGAATAAACTCAGTAATATCTTGTGTAGTACCTATTATTTTAGATGGCTTGCCACTCTCATCATAGATTACTTCTCCTCTGACAAGAACAGTAATGGGTGTACCATCTTCTTTTTTTGTATCAATCTGTACTGAGACAACTTCACCACTTTGCATTGCTTCTTGAAGCTTTTGATGTGCTAGTTTTTTGTTTTCATCAGAGAGTCTGTCCAAAAAGGTATTGAGATTAACAGGTGTTCCCTCTTCTATGCCATATATTTCATAACTTCTAGCAGACCAGATAGATTTGTTGGCAACTAAATCGACCTCCCATGAACCAAGACCTGAGACACTTTCGAGCTCACGCAAAATATTTTCTCTGGCTTTGAGTTTTTTTAGAGCAGTATTGAGGTCATCATTTTCTATGTCTATTGGCATTGTTTCTCTTTAGAGTAGATGTCCCATTTCATCTCTTTTTACACCCAGATAGTCTTTATTGTGTTTGTTGGCCGGCATTATAATTGGGATACGCTCAACAATTTCAACACCACTTATGGAGTTTACCTTATCTGGGTTGTTTGTAAGTAATTTTATCTTTTTAACATTAAAATGCTCTAAGATAAAAGTGACAATTTCATAAGTTCTCTCATCTGCTGCAAAACCGAGCTGATGATTGGCCTCTATGGTATTTA
>CAZCMR010000143.1:0-2936 GCA_964499805.1 uncultured Sulfurimonas sp. | reverse complement strand
AATACAAAAAGCTTTTTGCCATTGATGATGTTGAGTTAAACTTTGAAGAGGATGCCCTTCGTGCCATTGCACAAAAAGCCATAAAACGTAAAACAGGAGCACGTGGTCTACGTGCTATTATGGAAGAAGCAATGATAGACATTATGTATGAACTTCCGGAATATGCAGGGTATGAAGTTCTTATCACAAAAGAAGTTATAGAAAATGGTGAAAAACCAGTTTATATAAAAAAATCTACACAGAAAACAGCATAAGGCAAAAAAATGATATTTAATAAACTCGTAGGTCTTTTTTCAAATGACCTCTCTATTGATCTTGGAACTGCCAATACTATTGTTATTGCAAAAGGACGTGGTATTATCATCAATGAGCCATCAGTTGTTGCAGTAAAAACTGAAAAATATGGACAGACACGTGTTTTAGCCGTTGGACATGAAGCAAAAGAGATGGTAGGAAAAACTCCAGGAAATATCAAAGCTATTCGTCCGATGAGAGATGGTGTTATTGCCGACTTTGATATGACAGAAAAAATGATTAGAAAATTCATTGAAAAAGCACATGGCAGAAGCTCTCTTATCTCACCTCGTATCATTATCTGTGTACCTTACGGGCTCACGCAAGTTGAGCGTAAAGCAGTACGTGAGTCAGCTCTAAGTGCCGGTGCACGTGAAGTACTACTTATAGAAGAACCAATGGCAGCAGCAATTGGTGCGGGTATTGATATACGTGAGCCACAGGGTAATCTTGTTGTTGACATTGGTGGTGGTACTACTGAGATTGGTGTCGTTTCACTTGGTGGTTTGGTAATTTCAAAGTCAATTCGTACTGCCGGAGACAAAATTGATCAGGGTATCATCAACTATGTAAGAAAAAAATACAACCTGCTCATTGGTGAACGTGTTGCAGAAGAGATTAAGATAAACATCGGAACTGCCGTCAGTCTTGATGAAGAGCTTACTATGGTTATCAATGGTCGTGACCAGGTTGAGGGGCTTTTAAGCTCAGTTGAACTGACAAGTGAAGATGCAAGAGATGCTATGAAAGAACCACTGCGTGAGATAGCAGAAGCCCTTCGCGATGTTTTAGAGCAGATGCCACCGGATCTTGCTGGAGATATTGTAAATCAGGGTATTATTTTAACAGGCGGTGGAGCTCTTATTCGCCAACTTGACAAATACCTCTCAGACCTTGTCAAAATTCCTGTATTTGTTGCAGATGAGCCACTTTTGGCAGTTGCTCGTGGAACTGGCAGAGCACTAGAAGAGATAGACCTCCTGCAAGAACTCTCTGACAATGAATAAAAAGATAGTTCCCTATCTCTTTTTTCTTCTACTCATTGCACTCTTTATGGGTGCTTTGTATGTAAATACTTCTATACAATCTCCACTTATCAGCTTTTTAAACAACATAAAGGTCAAATACCATAATACTATTGAGTATATAGACGACAGCATTAATGAACACTTTTATCAGGCTCAAGAGATTCAAAAGCTCCACAAAGTGTTAGCACAATATCAAAACCAAAAACTTCAAATGCAAGCTATCCAAAAAGCAATTCAAAACATAGAAAATGAAAACAATACCAGCTTGAGTATGCATCCCCAAACATCTTTAGTTCATACTGTCTCTTATCAAAAATTTGGAGATTTTAACCGAATCTGGTTAGAGATTCCAGACTATAACGGATCAAAAATATATGGACTAATCTATAAAGATTATGTTGCGGGTATTGTCGTACCGAAAAACAAAAAACCTTTGGCGCTTTTAAATGGTGATATAAAAAGCACCTATGCTGTCTCCATTGGAGCACAAGCGGCTCCCGGAATAGCACATGGGAACAATGGTAAAAATATCATTGTAAGTTTTATCCCTGCTTGGTATAGTATACATGTTGGTGATGAAGTAACTACCTCCGGACTTGACAATATCTTTTTTCCGGGATTAAAAGTTGGTAAAGTCATATCACTGAGTAAATCCCAAGGTTATCAGCGTGCTGTAGTAGAGCAATACTATAAAGCAAATCGCCCATCATACTTTCATATTATTTGGAGAACATATTAATGAAAAAACTCATATTTCTCATCCTGTTGCTTTGTCACTCTCTTTTATTGAGTGAGGAGAATAAAATCACACTTGGAGCAGGAGCATATATACAGTCACAACCATACAAAGGGGCAAGTGAACTCATCTTGCCATCACCTGTCATCTTTTTTGACAATGGCGTAGTTTATGCACGCTGGAGCCGTTTTGGTCTCTATTTTTTAGGTAAAAAAGAAAAAGATTACTCTTGGGGATTTTCACTCACTGTACAACCAAGGACTATGGGCTATAAAGCATCAGACTCATCATATCTTAGTGGTATGGATGAGAGAAAGTCAACACTTGAGGGCGGTGTGGCATTTTCAGCAAGTTTCCAAAAAGAGAAATATATAGAGCTTATGCTCCTAACTGATATAATGGGAAGGCACAACTCTTGGCTGGCTCATGCTGAGATTGGAGATCAATATCAACTTGGAGAGTTCACTTTTTATCCAAGTATTATTTTACTCTATGAACCAAGTAAATTTATCAACTACTATTATGGTGTAAAAGAGCATGAAGCTACACTATCTCGTCCCTGCTACACTCCAAATGGAGGTTTTCAATATGGTATTCAAACCTATATAAAATATCCACTAACACAAAAACTATCTACATTTATTAATCTCCGTTACGATCATATACCATCAAGTGCTTCTGATTCTCCATTGACTGACAAACCCTATATTTACTCAGCTCTTTTCTCTTTAATTTATACTTTTGAATATTAAACTCATCAAATATTAAGTGCCTTTTAGCTATAATCTCTAAATTTTAAAAAGATTATTTTAAGAGGTACTTTATGCCAAAACGCACTGACATCAAAACAATTTTACTTATAGGTTCTGGTCCGATTA
>CAZCMR010000142.1:0-2985 GCA_964499805.1 uncultured Sulfurimonas sp. | reverse complement strand
TTTTTATTGCAAAATGCCAAAAAAATCCTTTATGGAACATTTTTGGCTATACTTCTTTTAAAATTACATTTATGGACTTTTAATTTTGAAAGAGACTCTCTTTATCATTCTTTTTGGTATTTTAATATACCTTGGTACTGCTACAGTTTTTGGTGATAGTTCCCTTATGGGGAGTTATGGTGCTACTTTTGCTTTATACAACCAGCTCTATTTTGGGTACTTTTCATTTATTTATCTTTTTATAGCACTGTTCCCTCTCTATTTTTTGTATAAAAATACTACATTTGACTTTCGCAAAGCAGAATTAACTATTGCATCATTTTTAGTAATGTTTTCTGTAATGCTTGCACAGAGTTTAGTTGTTGAGAATGAGCTTAGAGGAAAATTTGCTGCAGATTTTACAGACTTTTTAAGTCCATATATCGGTTTATTTGGGCTGTGGATATTTTGGGTTATTATTTCTTTAGTCTCAGTTGTAATTATTCTGGATAAAAGTACATCAGAAATAGTGAGTATTATTCTATTATTCATAGAAGATAAAAGTACTTCTTTAGTTGAAAAAAGAGAGACTAATGATGATAATACAGAAATAGAAGAAACAGTTTTTGAAAGTTTAGATACTATTGAAGAGATAGCAGAAGAGTTAAATATTATGGATGAAAATGAAAATTTTGAGATTGATAAACCAACTTATTTAAGGAAAGAGGAGCCTATTCATACCAAGGTAAAAGAAGAGTTAGTAGAAGAAAAAGTAGATAAAAAAAGTAAAAATATTTTAGATTTAGTTGAAGAAGTAAAAGAACAAAAGAATGCAATTATTGTAGATGAGCTAGAAGAAAATACAAAGCTTCTTGCAGATATAGATAAAGGAAAGGTCGATAAACCTAAAAACTTTAAACTTCCTTCTGTAAATTTTTTACAAAAAGCACCAAAAACAGCAAAAAATATTGATGAAAGTGAACTTGACGACAAAATAAGATACCTTATTGAAAAACTTGCTCATTTTAAAATTGATGGAGATGTTGTTCGTACATATGCGGGGCCGGTTGTTTCTACTTTTGAATTTAAGCCTGCTGCAAATGTAAAGGTGAGTAAAATACTCGGATTACAAGATGATCTAGCAATGGCCCTTTCCGCAGAAACTATTCGTATTCAAGCACCTATTCCTGGAAAGGATGTTGTAGGTATAGAGATTCCAAATGATACAGTTGATACTATCTATCTTCGTGAGATTTTAGATGATAAACTTTTTCAAGACTCTTCATCACCACTCACAATTGCTCTTGGAAAAGACATTGTAGGAAAGCCCTTTATTACGGATTTGAAAAAATTACCACATCTTTTAATAGCTGGAACAACAGGAAGTGGGAAGAGTGTTGGTATAAATGCAATGATACTTTCCCTTCTTTATAAAAACTCACCAGATCAACTCCGTCTACTGATGATAGATCCTAAAATGCTTGAGTTCTCAACTTATAATGATATCCCTCATCTACTAACACCAGTGATAACAAAACCTAAACAGGCAATTGCTGCTCTAAATAATATGGTTTCTGAAATGGAACGTCGTTATGAGCTTATGGCGGATACTAGAACAAAAAATATTGAAAACTATAATGAAAAAATCAAAAAAGAGGGTGGTGAACATTTTCCTTATATCGTTGTGATTATAGATGAATTAGCAGATCTTATGATGACTAGTGGTAAAGATGTAGAATTCTCTATTGCTCGTTTGGCACAGAAGTCTAGAGCTTGTGGTATTCACCTTATAGTTGCGACACAACGCCCATCTGTAGATGTTGTGACTGGATTGATTAAAGCAAATCTTCCTTCTCGAGTATCTTATAGAGTGGGTCAGAAGATAGATTCAAAAATTATTTTAGATCAGATGGGTGCAGAGTCACTCTTAGGTCGTGGTGATATGCTTTTTACTCCACCAGGTTCAACAGGTCTCGTACGACTGCATGCTCCATGGGCTACTGAGGATGAGATAGAAAATATTGTTGAATTTATTAAGTCACAACGTGAACCAAACTATGATAAGAGTTTTTTATTAGAAGAGAGTGAAAGTAGTGCAACAAGTAGTTCAAGAGACTCCTATGAAGAGCTTGATGAACTCTACGAAGAGGCTAAAAATGTAATCTTAACAGATAAAAAAACATCTATATCATATCTACAACGTAAACTTCAAATTGGTTATAACCGCTCTGCACGTGTTATTGAACAGTTAGAAAATGAGGGAGTGCTTTCTGCTCCAAATGCAAAAGGTATGAGAGAGATTCTTTAGTGGTAACTCCTGCATTCATTTTTACTGCACTTGAAAACTCTTTTAAGGTAACTATTACAAATTTAGAAGCTTTATCTGTGAGCCAAATTCAAGAGATAGAAAGTTTTGTTAGTTCTCGAAATGGCATTTTTGATTTTACTACTTATAGCTTTGTTATTCAAAAACGATTATCTTTTGATGAATTTGTCATACTCTTAAAAAATAGTACTCTTTCTGGTACTATTAAAAATAGACCACGTATTCAAAAAGTGATAAAGAGAGTTAGTTTTGGACAGTATAAAGGAATGCCCTATACGGAACTTGATGACTCTTATCTATTGTGGCTACACTCAAACTACTCTGGAAAAGATAGTAAAATTATAAAAGAAGAAAAATTACGAAGAAAAATATAGCTGTTACAATTTCTCACACTATCAAAATATAATCCTCTTTTAATGTTTAGAATAGTAACACTGTTACTTATCAAACATCTACTTTAGATATAATACTCAAAATTTATTTTACAGGAATTGCTATGGCATTTTTAGAAGACTATAAAGCACATGTTGCAGAGCGTGAAACACTTGGTGTTCCACCATTACCACTTTCAGCTGAACAAACAGCAGAATTAATTGAATTAATCAAAGCAGATTGTACAGATGAATTACTTGACTTACTTACAAACCGTGTAGCTCCGGGTGTTGATGATTCAGCATATG
>CAZCMR010000141.1:0-3034 GCA_964499805.1 uncultured Sulfurimonas sp. | reverse complement strand
CATCAAACGTTTCTTGTAACTTTTGACGATCTAAATGTAATTTATCTGCGAGCTGGTTTAAGAAAACATAGGTCGTCTCACCGGGAATGAGTGTAATTGTAACAAGTGGAGCTTTTGCCCGAGTCAGCTTATAAAGGAAATCAAAACGAGTATTTTGAATATTTTCTAAATTTATCCAACCGCTTTGAGGAGAACCTATAAAGCGCAAGAGAAGTGCATCGAGTTTACAAACATCATAATTCTGTCGATGCAAATATGCTATAATCTGATTTATAGAACCCTTCGGTATATAAAGGACTTTTGGGGTGATTACAGTTTGATTTAGGTAAAAAATGAAAGATAAAATAATTATGAGTGCTATCTCAAAAATATATTTTGTAATAGTGAGCTTTTTTATCTTCATTTTCTCTCTTTTTATTATTAGCTTTTTTCTTCTACAAAATGGATTATATCTTGATAAGCTTTCATTTTCAAATGTTTTTGTAAAACAACTCTCTTTACGCTGGGACAATGGTCTAAACGTAGCAGTAAAAGAGATAGTCATTAAAGATACTCAAAAGAAGGAACAATCAACAAAACCAAAACTTAAAGAATATCTTACAAAATTTACAAAGTTTTTACCACTTTTGCACTCTGTATCAGTTGAAGATATAAGTTATGCGCAGTTTCATGCAACACTTAACTATAACAAAGACAAAACAAACTTCCTAGAGATAAAAGCACCTGCACAAACACTTCATGCCACTTTTGTGATTGAACAGCCTTATTTTAAGATAGATATAGATGAATATAACAACACAAAAGAGTCTATCTATGCTCACGGAGATATTATTTTCGATATAGATAAAGGTCATCTCTATACAAGAATTGACCTAGATATACAAAAAAGTGCAGCATTAACACTCTACTCACTTACTGATACACAAAAAGTTACATATAGGATAAAATCCAAAAAGCCCATCACACATCTCAATGAACTCTTAAGTATACTGCCAATGCCTAAAGCGATAGACTTTTGGGCAAACAAAGCAATCGATGCACAGAGTGCAGATTTAAAACAACTGTATGGATTTGTAACATTTGACAAGCCTGAAGATGCTTATAAAAATCTTTATGCAAAAGTAACACTACACAAACTCAATTATACATATAATCCTAAACTCGATGCAATCCATACGCAGACAACAGATTTGGAATTTAAAGATGGAATACTCAATATATATCCACGAAATGCTTACTCTTATGGAATGTATCTAGAGAAGAGTTGGCTTAAAATTAATCTTACACCTCAAAAAGAGTATCTTACACTTTATCTTGATTTTGACGGAAAACTTAACAAAGATGTACTTAAAATTTTACAAACATATAAAATCAAAGTTCCTTTTTTACAAAAAACAGGCAAAACAAAAACAGATCTTAAAATTGGGGTTAATCTAAGGACAATAGCTGTTGATGCACATGGAGAATTTTATACAAAAAAAGCCCTCTTTGAATATCTTGGTCTTGACATTGACATTAAAGATGCTCTTATCAAACTAGATAATTATGATATCAATATTCCAAAAATGAAAGCTTCTTATCAAACAATTGCACAAGCTGATGTAAAAGCTCACTATAATGCAAAAAAAGCTAAAGGAGACATAGATTTTAAGGTTAATAAGCTACAGGTCAACAAAGAAGTAAAACTTATTACAAAGAAGCCTTTTCATACTCACTATCTCATAAACCCAAAAGGTGATAAACTTCTTTTAGACAAATCGTACTGGAGCATAAAAGGCTTTGAACTTTTTATAGAGCCAAGCGAACTTGCACTCAATCTTAAAACTCTTCAACTTACACTTGAACCTACTGCTTATCAGTTTGAAAACATTGCAAATGGCTATGTAGAAGGCTCTTTTGATATTAAAAAGATGCAACTTCATGCAACTCTTGACCTTTTACACTTCTCTTA
Source organism: uncultured Sulfurimonas sp. (assembly GCA_964499805.1). Classification (GTDB taxonomy): domain Bacteria; phylum Campylobacterota; class Campylobacteria; order Campylobacterales; family Sulfurimonadaceae; genus Sulfurimonas. The sequence continues at coordinate 1,083 of CAZCMR010000141.1, read as the reverse complement.
TCAGGGGATCACATCAACACAAACAGATACTGAGTTTCAGATTGTATATGATAAAAAACTCTCTATAAAATCTTTTGATAATATCTACTTTACCATTAATGGATCACCTTATAAAATAAAAAAATTAGAAGCACTTCTAGATGAAGAAGCAATCTCCATCAAACATACCATGCTTTATATTGGAAAATATATTCAAGCTAAAATCTATGCAAAGCATAAATTCAACACAGACAAAGCATATATTACACTTAATAAATTTCTTCTCATCAACCCAGAGACAAAACATATTTTATATAAAAACAGCAAAATTCCTCTTGTTCTCTCTTTTGATAAAGAGAAGATACAATTAGATGCAAAAGAGTTACGTGCTCATTTTGCATCAACATCACAATACTGGAGATTAGAACTTGATTCTTTAAATATTTTGTCAAAAAAATCTGATTTTCTTCAAAAATATATGCTCAATAATGGCTCTGTTGTCTTTACAAAACAGAACAAAGACAATGTTATAAGGTTTAGAGGTAAAACAAAATATAAATATGCACTTTTAAGAACAAAAAAACAAAAAAATATCACTGAGTATACAATCAATGGTTATATATCCAAAAGCTTCAATATTTATATGGATATTAACAATAAACTCAATATTAAAATTGCAAATCCTATAAAAATCAGCCTACATAATGCAGGTATTAATCTGCAAGAAACAATATCTTTTGTCAAAGATATACAAAAAAACAGCCCTGTTAATGAAAAAAATAAATTTATTCTGTTTTTTAAAGCCAAAAATAGCTTTTTACAACTAGATAATGAAAGAGCAGTACTATGTGATGCAATCAATCTACAATACTTTAACAAGATTGTAACAGCACAGATTATTCATCAAAACGGTAAAGCAGGATTCAAGCTCAAAGAAAACAATTTCCACCTTTATGGCTATGGATTTAATGATGTTTTTATGCAAAAACTCTTTCCAATTTCTAAGTTTAGAGGAGGAAATCTGGACTTTTCTATTAATGGTTCACTGGAAGCTTTCAATGGTATCTTTTTTGTAAAGAACACTACAATGCTTGATTATGCAAT
>CAZCMR010000140.1:0-3046 GCA_964499805.1 uncultured Sulfurimonas sp. | reverse complement strand
AAATTAAAAATATTCTTATTTTCTAATGAGAATCAAAGTTTTTCTGCATTACAATCTTCTTTATGAAGAATACAAGTATAAGTTTTACAAATGTTACTGAATTGTCTCTGGAACTTTTAAAACATAACATATCTGATTCAGCACAAAATCTCATACAAGTATATATGGCTGATGTAGATAAAAATTCTATTATATCAGTACAGCAGTTTTTACAAGAAAGTTTTCCAAAAAGTGTAGTTATTGGAACAACGACAGATGGCATTATAGACAGAGGAGATATTCTCTTTTGTGAGGGTAAACATGTTATTACCTTTAGCTGTTTTGAAAAAACAGAGTTAAAGAGTAGTTTTGTATCTATTGAAAATGAATTTACCGGGAGTTATAAGCTTGGTGTAAAAGTTGTAAGTGGGCTTACAACTTCAAAAACAAAACTGCTTTTGTCTTTTGCAAGTGGTTTATATATTAACGGAGAAGAGTTTGTAAATGGTATAGCAAGTATTTCAGGTAATATAATGCTTGCTGGAGGAATGGCCGGTGATAACGGTGCATTACAAAAAACATATGTATTTGATAAAAATAATATTACCCATAAGGGTGCAGTTTGTGTTGCTTTGGATTCTGAGTATTTGAGTGTTACAAACAACCATACATTTGACTGGCAGCCAATAGGTAAAAAACTTCTAGTGACCAAAGCAGTAAAAAACAGAGTTTACGAGATAGACGGCATGAGTGCAGTAGATGTATATGCCAAATATTTGGGAGAGTATGTTGCAGAAAATCTTCCTAAGATTGGAATAGAGTTTCCTTTAATAATAGAGCGTGGCGGAGAAACAATAGGACGTGCAGTTATTAAAAAGTTTGATGATGATTCATTGGGTTTTGCAGGTAATATTTTAGAAGGCGAGTATGTTCGCTTTGGTGTTGGTGCGGTAGATGAGATTTTAAACAGCAGCAGCTATCAATTTCAAAAACTGCTAGGTAAGGTAAAATACAAACCAGAAGCCATCTTTATTTACTCCTGTATGGCAAGACGACGTTTTTTAGAAGAACGAGCAGAAGACGAGCTTAAAGCTTTGAGTCATCTTGGGGCAATGAGTGGTTTTTTTACCTATGGTGAATTTTTTCATTTTAACAATCACAATCAACTGCTTAATGAAACAATGACTACTATACTTTTGAGTGAAAATAAAGAACCATTAGACTTTTCTTTTGAAAATATTGATTTGGACTCTTTAGAGCATAAGATACGAGCAAATCATGTTATTGCCAGACTTGCAAACAGAGTTTCAAAAGAGTTAGAAGAGCTCAATGAGAGTCTAGAAAAGAGGATAAAAGAGAGTGCAGATTTTATCTACAAGCAGGCTTATTATGACAAGCTTACAGGGTTGCCTAACAGGTTGAGTCTTATTAGTAGTCTTGAAAAATCTATTGGCAAGATAGTTTTTTTAGTCAATATTGATGACTTTACAACTATTAATGATTTTTATGGATATGAAGTAGGTGACAAAGTTATACAAAAACTTGCAAAAATATTGGTACACTTGGCATCTTCTTTAGATATGGAGGTCTATAAATTACCATCGGATGAATTTGCATTAATTGGCAATATTGTGCATCGGCAGGATAAAATTGAAAATATTATGAAGCTTGTTATCGCATATGTTGCAAAAGAAAAATTTGAGATACAAAATAACTTTATTCATGTGAATATAACTATGTCTGCTGCATATATCAATAGCAAACAAACTGGTTTGGCAAATGCTGATATGACACTTAAGATGGCAAAGAAATCTGGTATGCAGTATATGATGTTTAATGAAGATCTTCAACTTACAAAGCAGTATGAGCAGAATATTCAAATAGCAAACTGTATAAAATCTGCTATTCAAAACGATAGAATCATTCCATATTTTCAGCCGATTTTTTCTCCAAAAAGTGGTAAAGTTGAAAAGTATGAAGCTCTTGTTCGTCTTGTAAAAGAAGATGGGTCAATACTCTCTCCTTACGCTTTTTTGGGTGTCAGTGAGAAAATCAAACTCTATCCTAAAATTACAGAGATCATGGTTGAAAAGACATTTGGTTTTTTTAGAAAAAATGGTTTGTCTTTTAGTATAAATCTCTCTTTTTCAGATATACTTAATAATCGTACGCGTAACTTTTTATTTAATAAAATAGTTGAGTATGATATAGCTTCACAGCTCACTATTGAGATTCTTGAAACACAAGAACTTCAAAAAAATGAGATAATTCAACAGTTTATTGTAGATGTTTATTCTTATGGAGCAAAGATAGCAATAGATGACTTTGGAAGTGGTTTTGCAAACTTTAAATATATGACAACAATCAAGTCTGATTATATGAAAATAGACGGCTCTTTGATTCGTGATATAGTAGAAGATGAAAATAATCGCTTGGTAGTAGAAACCATTGTGTCATTTGCCCAAAAGCTTGGTAAAAAAACAATAGCAGAATATGTGCATTCAAAAGAGGTATATGATACAGTCAAAAGTATAGGAGTTGATTTTATACAAGGATATTACCTGGCCAAACCAAGCCCTACTATCTTCCAAGAATAAGGAGATTATTGCTTGGATGTGTCTCTTTGATAAAACGCTCTTTAAGCTCTCTATCATGAGTATCTTTAGGTAGTCATAAAGATTTGTTTAGAGACATTTGAAAAACTCTGCAGCCTCTTGTTCATCATCACTGAGTTTCTCTTTGGCATAGAGAGGGTCTTCTTGTATCATTTTTTTAATTCTTTCTTGAGAGTATTTAAAAGCGACTTCTGCTGCTTGGTCGTCATTTGCAATAAAACCTAGACCACTAAACTGATATGATGGCTCTTCTTGCTCAATACACAGCAGTGTACCATCACATTTTGCCTCTATCTCCTCGACAAGATCACGGTAAGTGATATTAAACTCTGTAGCATTCCAGCCAATATCTTCAAGTTTATCACTTGAAAATTCACTGACACCATCGCCTGTAGTGTCATCATAAGAGGCACGTGGTGTGTTTACTTTGATGAGCTCTTGCCAGTTTCCAA
>CAZCMR010000139.1:0-3049 GCA_964499805.1 uncultured Sulfurimonas sp. | reverse complement strand
ACAAAAAGATATTAAAATTAGCGAAAGGTTTTTACAGCGGTCGCCGTAAACACTTCAGAAAAGCGAAAGAGCAATTAGAACGCTCAATGATGTATGCATTCCGTGACAGAAAGCAAAAAAAACGTGAGTTCCGTAAACTATGGATCATCCGTATCAATGCTGCTTGTCGTTTAAACGGTATGAACTACTCTAATTTTATGAATGGTCTTAACAAAGCTGGTATCGAACTTGATCGTAAAATTCTTGCTGATATGGCAATGAATGATGCAGCTGCGTTTAGCGCGGTTGTTGAAGCTTCTAAAGCTGCATTAGCAAAATAGTATCTAAACCCTTTTTTGGGTTTTAGATATTTTTATCTAAAAAAGAGACACTTCCTTTCTTCTCCCCTTATTTATTTCCAAGACTAACTTGAAGAGTACTTATCTATAATCTCACTGGTGGAAACTGGTTTTGAAAAGAGATAACCTTGTCCTATGTCGCATTTGACCTCTGCTAAAAACCTCTCTTGTTCTTTTGTCTCTATACCCTCTGCAACAATTATATACCCCAATGTTTTTGAGAGTGCAATGATAGCTTCGATAATGACATTGTCTGAACTTCCCTCAGCAATATCATCGACAAAAGATTTGTCAATTTTGATAGTATCAACCGGAAGCTGTTTGAGGTAGGACATAGAGGAGTATCCTGTACCAAAATCATCTATAGAGATTTTAAATCCATAGTTTCTAAAATTTTGCAGCATATTGATATTTGTAACGGTATGTTCCATAATAAAGCGCTCCGTTATCTCAATTTCAATCTCATGAGGCTCAATGTTATGACGCTTAGCAATAGAAATGAAACTCTCAAGCAAATGTGTCTCTTTAAATTGTATACTTGAGACGTTAATGGCAATTTGTTCTAAGTGAACACCATTTTCTTTCATTGTTTTAAAAGCTTTGCAGGACTCTTCAAAGATGAAATAGCCAAGAGAGATAATAATACCACTGTCTTCAGCAATAGGAATAAATTTATCAGGTGGAACAAACCCAAGTTCAGGGTTTTGCCATCTTACCAGTGCTTCAACAGAGACTATCTGTTTGTTCTTGATACTATATTGTGGTTGAAAAACCATGAAAATCTCATTGTTTTGCAGGGCATTATGCAGTGCCATATCGATATCAAGTTTCTTTTGTATTTCCTGAGAGAGCTCAGCAGTGTAGTATCTAAAGTTATTTTTACCCATATCTTTGGCAAGATACATAGCACTGTCAGCATGTTTTATAAGAGTATTGGCATCTTCTCCATTTTCAGGATAGAGCGAGATACCGATACTTGCTGTAGTGATGAGATGGTATGATTGTATCTCCATCGGTTCTTTTAGCTTATCTATGATATTTGCAGCGATAACTGCGGCTTCACTTGCGGCGCTTAGGTTCTCGACTATCATTACAAATTCATCACCACCCCATCGAGAGATAAAGTCACTCTCTCTTAGGGTAGTGCTAAGACGTTTTGCAACAGTTATAAGGACTTCATCCCCAATATCATGACCGAGTGTATCATTGATAACTTTAAACCTGTCAAGATCAATAAATAAAATAGCAAGTAGAGTTTTATTTCTTTTTGCGACAAAGAGTGCATGGGAGAGATACTCTTCAAAATTTACACGATTATAGAGTCCTGTCAAGGGGTCGTGATAGGCGAGATAATCTGCTTTTGCCTGTGAAGTTTCAAGTTCTCGCAAGTCCGTTTGAACTGCAGTGTAGTTAACAGTGTTGCCATGTTGATCAGATATTTTTTTAATCGTAGTCCAGACAGGTATCATCTCACCATCTTTGGTTTTGTTGATGAGTTTTCCCCTCCATAAATCTTTTTCTAGAATTTGATTCCACATATCTTTGTAAAAATTAGAGTCTTGCATGCCAGAATGTAGTAGATTGAGGTTCCTTTCTTTTACATCCTTTAGGGTATAACCATATATTTTGGTAAATGCACTATTGACAGAAGTGACCTTTCCTTGTTTATCTGTGAGGATAATAGCTTCTTCTGTATTTTCAAAAACACTTGCAGCTTGAGCAAGTATCATATTTTGTTCAACGTATTGCGTAATATCAAGCTTGATAGCAAGATAGCTGATAAGTTTTTTGTTCAAAAATACAGGAACAATAGAAGCTTTTTCATAAAAGAGTGTTCCATCTTTACGTTTGTTTGTAAATTCTCCTTCCCATTTCTCTCCTTTGGAGAGTTTTTCATTAAGCTCTTGATAAAACTCTTCAGTTTGTTGTCCAGACTTAAGAATATTTGGATTTTGACCTATAGCCTCTTGTTTTGTATATCCTGTAGTTTTTTCAAAAACATCATTTACAAATGTGATTTTTTTCTCAGAATTAGTGATTACCACTGTATTGTCACTGTGTTCAACAGCATACTTAAAGGCAAATAGTTCTTTTTTATTTTTTAAAGAGTATATGTGCATGATAATAAGTACAAACAGGAAAATTACTGTTGAAATAAAAAAGAGAAGTGTAATTGTTTTTTGAATCAATAAATTTTTTGCATAGATATTATCAAGTATTTCATGTAGCTGCCGTATCGTTGCAGAGAGTTTTGAGTTATGAATCTTTTTAGATATATGTTTGAGGGCAGATACAGTCTCAAGCATAACCATGGATTGTTTATAAAAATTATGGATAAACTTCTGTTCGCTTTTTAATGAGAGTCTATTTACTTCTGCTAGTTTTTTTAGCACATATGATTTATCTATATAGTCGCTTGTTGTATAACGCAAAATATAAAAAAGTGCTTCATTGATGAGACTTTTTGATTCTGAAGAGATTTCTTTTTCATCGGCAATGGTACTTTGCAGGTCAAATAAAAAGTGTGAACCACTAATGAGTGAGGAGTTGAGGGATTTAAAGTACTCTATATTCTCTTCTACATTATGAAAATAGTTTTGTACCTTTTTTAATTTTTTATGTATAAGTAAGTTGTCTGGATACTGTTGTAAAAGATTCTGTTGAAGTTCTGTAAAAGTTTTTTTAAACTTTTTAATTGCATGGTTGATTTT
>CAZCMR010000138.1:0-3057 GCA_964499805.1 uncultured Sulfurimonas sp. | reverse complement strand
CTTTTGTAGCGACTGCTGAGGTTGTGACCTACTTTGATGCAGTGCCGGTACTGTGCGATATCCAAGAAGATACACATAACATTGATGTCTCTAAGATAGAAGTACTTATTACCCCTCGAACAAAAGCCATCATTCCTGTACATTTTGCTGGTCAGCCTTGTGATATGGACGAGATCTATGCTATTGCAAAAAAATATGATTTGAAAGTTATAGAAGATGCCGCTCACGCGATTCCAAGTAGTTACAAAGGTGTAAAGATAGGAAATCTTGCAAATAGTGATGTGACCTGTTTTAGTTTTTATGCAACAAAAACACTCTCAACAGGTGAGGGTGGAATGGCAACAACAAACAGTGCCGCTTATGCTAAAAATATGCGTATAAACAGACTCCATGGCATCAGCCGTGATGCCTGGGACAGATATACCACAAAAGGTGCATGGTACTATGAGATAGTCGATAACGGATGTAAATACAACACAACTGACATAAACGCAGCCATCGGGATGGTTCAGCTTAAAAAACAGGATGAACTACGCCAAAAACGCGATTATATTGCTCAAAAATACACTGCTGCGTTTAGAGAGAATCCAAATATCACAACTCCTTTTGTAAAAGATGACAGAGAGACATCCTGGCATCTGTATGTTGTCAAAATTGCAAACAGAGATGAGGTGATAGAAGAGCTTAAAGAACGAGGAGTAGGGTGTAGTGTACATTTTATCCCTATCCATAAGCATCCTTACTATAAAGAACGTTATAACTATGTCAATGAGGATTATCCTGTGGCTAACAGTGTATTTGAGCGTTCCCTTTCACTGCCTATCTATCCGGATATGAGCGATGAAGAGATAGCGTATGTCATAGAACAAGTGAGTGACATCATAAAATAATGTACCGATTATATTTTAAAAGAGTTTTTGATTTTATTGCTGCTTTTATTGGTTTAGTTGTACTTTTCCCGATTTTATTTGTAATCTCTCTATGGATTAAATTCAGTTCTAAAGGTCCTCTCTTTTACTCACAAAAGAGAGTAGGAAAGGAGTTTAAAGAGTTTGATATCTATAAATTCCGTTCAATGGTAGTAGATGCAGATAAAATAGGACCAAGTGTGACAAGCGGAGATGACCCTCGCATCACAGAAGTGGGTAAGTTTATACGAAAAACAAAGATAGATGAACTTCCTCAACTCCTAAATGTTCTTAAAGGGGATATGTCTTTGGTTGGACCACGACCGGAAGTGATGAAGTTTGTCGAAAAAAAGCGTGATGAATATAAAAAGGTGTTAAGTGTCAGACCGGGCATAACAGATAATGCAGCCATAGAGTTTCGTGATGAAGAGACGATTATGAATCAGTATGAAGATAAAGAGAAAGCCTATCTCGATATCATCCTACCTCAAAAGATAAAACTTTACTATAATTATATTGACAATATTACATTTCTCAGTGATATAAAACTTATACTAAAAACACTAAAGGTGATATGATTGAATATATTTACTCCTACAAATTTTAAACGAACACTCTTTTTTATTATCTTAGATCTTTTTGCTATTGCGGCATCGACTTACATCGCTTTTTTACTGCGTTTTGATTTTGCTATCCCTGCTCAGTATATTCCAGATATGTATAAAAGTTTTTTTATTCTGGGTTCTCTTCGTATTGTACTTTTTTATCTTTTAGATATTTACAAAGTCTCTTGGCGTTACTTTAGTTTTAAAGATCAGGTACAGATAACCTATATTCTTATCAGTTCTACCATTATTTTTACTATTTTGGTTTATCTATTTAGGGGAAGTTTTTTTGCAGGATATCCTCGGTCAGTTATTCCCATAGAGTTTTTACTGACATTTTTATTTATTCTTTCTTCTCGGGTGAGTAAGAGGTTTTTTCTTGAGGTGTACAGCAAACATTCGCTTGGAAAACCTACACTTATTATTGCTTCTCCTCAAAGAGCAGAAGAAATCACAAGAATGTTAATGAAAAATCATCAAGAGTATTGGCCAGTAGTGATATGGAATGATGAGATGGCAGGCCTAAAAATCAATGGTGTAAGTATAAAAAGCTATAAAATTATCAAGGAGTTTCATCAGGGGTTAGAGAGCGTAATTATTTCCAATGAATATAACTTAAAAGATTATTATGATGAGATCAAAGCATTAAATATAGATGAGATACAGATATTTAACTCGATGGAAAATAATACACAGAGTATGTTAGTGGAACTTTCTATTGCAGATCTTCTTGCTCGTCATCCTAAAGATTTAGATAAAGAGACTATTAAAGATTTTATAAAAAATAAAACTATTTTGGTGACGGGTGCCGGTGGAAGCATAGGAAGTGAGATCTGCAGGCAGTGTGAAATATTTGGTGCAAAAGAGCTTATTTTACTTGACCACAGTGAGTTTAATCTCTACAGTATTGAGCAGGAGATAAAAGATATTGCTACTATCCCCGTTATGGAAAACATACGGGACTTGGAGCTTATAGATAAAACTTTTGAAAAATACAAACCAGACATTGTTATCCATGCAGCAGCGTATAAGCATGTTCCCTTAGTGGAGGCAAATATGACAGAGGCAATACTTAACAATGTTGTAGGGACAAAAAATGTCATAGATACGGCCATCAAGCATGGTGTAGAGAAATTTGTAATGATTTCAACCGATAAAGCAGTGCGTCCTACAAATGTAATGGGTACTACAAAGCGTATATGTGAGCTTTATGCACAAAATTCCAATGGAAAAGGTACAGATATCGTTGCAGTGCGATTTGGTAATGTTCTTGGTTCTAGCGGAAGTGTTATACCTAAGTTTAAAGCACAAATTGACAAGGGTGAAAACATTACAGTAACCCATCCTGATATTACAAGATACTTTATGCTTATTCCAGAAGCATGTGAACTCGTTCTTCAGGCCGGTGCAATAGGCAGCGGAGGTGAGATATTTATTTTGGATATGGGAGAGCCTATAAAAATTGTAGACTTGGCTAAAAAGATGATAGAACTCAGTGGAAGAGATGATATCGAGATAGAGTTTACGGGACTCAGACCCGGTGA
>CAZCMR010000137.1:0-3062 GCA_964499805.1 uncultured Sulfurimonas sp. | reverse complement strand
CAAGTCCCAAAAGTGTCAAAATACCCAAAATATTTTTACGCCACCTCTTTTTTTCAATCAGCCATACGGCCAAAGGAACTAAAAATGGAAGCAGACCCTGTGCATAGTAGATAAATATACCAGCAGCAAGATCAAGGGCTTTTTTTTCTATATGCCCGCCAACTCCAAGCCATACAAAGCCTTCATCAAATTGATGCAGTGCAAAAAGCAGTGGTAAGAGTGCAAAAACGACTTCATTAGGTGTACTTACTTTTCGAAGTGTTAAGATTCCTACTAAACCTATGGCTCCAGAGAGTGTAAAGTTCAGCACAGCGAAATAGATGTCCATTGTTTTCCTTCAGTAGTTTTGTGTTTTCGTTTTATTTTGCTGAGTTTGATATGACTCTACCTCGATTAATACATAGATAAGTTCAGGATTCAAGTTCATCAGTTTTTCATTGACTCCTCAAAAAGAGGGTTGCCCTGTTCTTTATGCCAAGATTGAATATGCTCCCATGCTTCCTCTGCATTATCTGCAAAACGGAAGATCTCCAAATCTTCAGGAGCTATAACTCCCTCATCTTTTAAAAACTCAAAATCAATTGCCTTCTCCCAGTAACTTTTTCCAACTAGTACAACAGGAATCTCATCTGTTTTTTTTGTCTGAATCAGTGTTAATGTTTCAAACAGTTCATCAAATGTACCAAAACCACCAGGGTAAACCACAAGTGCTTTTGCGCGGTTTAAAAAATGCAATTTTCTAATTGCAAAGTAGCGAAACAAGAAACAAAGATCTGGCGTTATATATGGATTTGGATACTGCTCATGTGGAAGTTTGATATTAAGTCCAATGGTTTTAGCTCCCACATCGTATGCACCACGATTGGCTGCCTCCATAATTCCCGGTCCTCCTCCTGTCATAACAGTTACACGAGAGTCATCAGGAGCTTTTCCGCTCTTCCCAATAAGCCTTCCAAGCTTTCTTGCATCATCATAGTAGATACTTTTTCCAACCATTCGCTCTGCTACATATAACTCATGCAGTAAACTTCTGTCATTTGGCTTTTTTTGCAGCATTTCTTGAATTTTAGAAAGTCGTTTCATTGCCGTCTCTTTCTCTACAATACGTGCACTTCCAAAAATAACTATGGTATGCTCGATTCCATACTCTTTCATTTTCAACTCAGGTTTTAAATAGTCAAGTTCGAGCCTAATAGCTCTGGCCTCGTAAGAGTTAATAAAGTCACTGTCTTGCTCCGCCATTTGGTAGGTAGGACTTTTCATAATCATTTTTATAAGTTCAAGTGATTGCGGATCTTCTTCTTTAAGCTTTGGATGTTCCCATGGTAGTATTGTTTTTTTCTTTTTCATAATTTTACATCATTCCTCTCATCATAAGTGAAAAATAAGCATGCCGCATAACATGCAGATCCAATCCCCACCATATCCAGCGTGGTTTGTATGGACTGAGCATAAAAGTAGGCAGTAGCTCTTTTTCATTAAATTCAGCAAGCAATACCTCACCAAACTCTGTTTTAATTGGAGCAACCGTATAACCGTTATACTCCATTGGTGGCTTCATACCTTCAATGACAGCGGCAAGATTATCTTGTATCACAATAGCCTGCTGTTGTGCAGAACCTCCTGTTTTTCCAAGTGGCAATCCAACTGCATCACCAAGCCCAAAAATGTTTTTATATCGTTTGTGTTGTAATGTTTTGGCATCTACATCAAGATAACCCTTCTGTTCACCTCTTTGTATAGCAAGTTCAGAGTCTCTTAAAACTTTTGGTGTCTGCATCGGTGGTACAATATGTATAAAATCATAAGGTATTTTTATCCGTTTGTCATCCACTTCATAAATGGCTATTTTCCTTTTACTATCAATTTCAATGAGGTTATGTCCATAAAGTGCCGTTGCGTTTTTTTGTTGCTGCAGTCGTTTTTTCAGTACTTTCGCAAAACCATCAAAAGGAAAAAGTTTTTTATCGGCTTTGGTAAAAGTAAATACAGCTTTTGAATTTTCTAACATTTGACTGCCTAAAAAAAGCATGTCAAGGGATGTTCCCATACCTTTTATGGCTCCGTTTGGTTCGCTTAAAAGCACTTTTACAGGTTTTTCTTTTGCACTGCGTTTCATTGCTGCAAACCACTCTTTTGTGAGCTCTCCGCCATGAGATTTACCTGTTTTGATCTCATTAAGATAAACACTTGTGATACCATCTTTGCCTATCATCTCTTTACTTAAACCTTTAATGGCTTCATAATGATACTCTACACCAAGTGCTACAACAAGATAATCGTATGTTATTTCTCTGTCTTTATCTGTTTTGAGTGAATTTTTTTGTGGGTTAAACGCAGTGACACTCTCTTGTATCCATTTTACTTTGTCTTCTAATATATCCGCTGTAGGACGTTCATTGTCAGCCTGATTATAAAGACCAAAAGCGACAAAAGTTTGACCGGGTTGATACAAATGTGTTGCATTTGGTGCAATAAGTATAATCTCTGCATTAGGCGCACTTCTTCGCAAACGGGCAGAAGCTATCATTCCACCTGTGCCGCCTCCCACTATAACAATCCGTACTCTTTTATGACTTGAAGGGACTGAGAGTTTCGGAGCTGCGTTTAGCTTTGAAGCTCCAAAGAGTGAAGTGACTACAATTGCTTTCATGGCATCTCTTCGAGTGAGTCTGTTACTGTTTTTCATAGCCATTCCCTTAGATAATATCTTCATTGTATTTTTTTCTGTAATATCGTAAAACACCCATCTTGACAGCATCATTAAATACAAACCAGGTTAAGGCATACGCCCACATCCACATACCCCATTCCCATCCAATAGGTTCCATAAGTCCAAAACCATAAACGGCGATGATGGTTCCTGCTACACGACTTGAAAAAGTTGCACCAAAAAGTGTCCAAGATGGCCATGGACGCTTCCAAAACCAATCATCTATACGAGTATTATAAATGGTTCCATGCCCTGCAATCACAAGTTTAGCAAAAAATACACTCTGCACAAAATCAAGTGGCAGGTGCATCAAAGAGATTAAAATCCAAAAGAGCATAAAAGAGGAGAT
>CAZCMR010000136.1:0-3087 GCA_964499805.1 uncultured Sulfurimonas sp. | reverse complement strand
TTGGTTCAAAATATTATCTTGATACAGCAAAATATGACTACAGTGATCTGGTAAACTAAAATGAACATTATTATTGCCGGTGCTGGAAAGGTCGGTTTTAATCTGGCAAAGACACTCTGCATAGGTCATAATGTAACGATTATAGATAGAAACTCTGAAGCACTTCATAGAATTCAGGAGAGTCTGGACATTATGCCGCTTCGCGGGGATGTTGAAGACTCAAAAACCTATGAAAGCTTTACAGACAAAGAGATCGATCTCTTCATAGCTGTTACAAATCTTGATAATGTAAACTTGATTTCTGTCTTGGTAGCAGATACTGTTTTGAGTATAAAAAGAAAATTTGTACGGCTTCAAAAAGAGTTCTTTGATGGCAGTAAAGTGCAACATAAATTGGGTATTGATAAACTTATATTCCCCATACAACTTGCCTCACAGGCGATTACTCTTTTACTTGCATATCCAAAAGCCAATAATGTTAAACTTTTTCACTATACGCAGGAGAAGCTTATCTCTGTAATGGTCTCAAGCCGTTTTGTTCCAAGAGTCTTTTCATCTGTAGATTACAAGATAGTAGGAATTGAGAGAAAAAAAGAGTTTTTTATCCCTGTACAGAGTGATATTGAGATCTTACCGGGTGATCTTGTCTACTTTTTTGGTAAAGAGGAGGCTATCATCCCAGTTTGTAGTAAGCTAGAACTCGACACAAGTGTTGCTATAGAGCGATGTGTTGTTTTTGGTGGTGATGAGCTTGGTGTTGCCATTGCTCAAAAGCTTATACAGCAGGGTAAAAAGGTAAAACTTATTGAAAAAGATCTGGATCTGTGTGAAAAAGCAGATGAGATACTGCAGGGAAAAGTATCTATCATCAATACCAAATACTCATCGCACGATATTTTTGAGGAGGAATCTCTTAATCATGCAGATATTTTTATAGCAGCTACAAATAATGATGAGTTTAATATCATTAAATCTTTAGAAGCTCAGGAGAGTGGAGTTAAAAAAGTGGTTGCCATTAACAATGAGATGGAGTACTACAATCTTATGCACTCTCTTGGTATAACTGTTGTGCGTGGACCAAAAATGAGTGCTTACAATACTATTATGGAGGAGATCGGATCGACAAAAGTAGTGATTCAGAAGAGCTTTTGTGGAGCAAAAGCCTCTGTTTTTATGCGAAAAGTTTTTCCTACATCAAGATTAGTGGGAAAAAAAGTAAAACCACCAAAAGTAAAAAATTCACTTCTTTTGTATAAACATGATGAAAAGCTTTATTCTTTTAATGAAAAAATTACACTCCAAGAAGATGATCTTTTAATTATCTTTACAACAACAAAAGAGAGTCCGAAAGTGAAACAGTGGATTTATGAGTTATAAAAACATAATTAAAATCTTGTCTCTCATTGGAATGACACTCTCTACAATTTTACTGCTTGATGCTTTTGTTGGCTATCTCTATAAAGAGAGTATTGTAAAATTTCTTCTCTATGATGGAGCTTTTTTTATCATTAATTTTTTGATATGGCTGAATTTACGAAAACATGAACTTGATCTTAAAATCAAAGAGAGTATTTTAGTTGTTAATCTTTTGTGGATTTTATTAGGAGTTGCAGGAGGATTGCCTTTTTTACTCTATACAGATGTCTCTGCTGCATCTGCTTATTTTGAAGCTATCAGTGGTTTTACAACAACAGGTGCTACTATCTATACAGAGATAGAATCTCTGCCTCATCTTGTTTTATTTCACAGAAGTCTAACGCATTGGCTTGGTGGTCTTGGTGTTATTGTTTTGGGGGTAGGTCTGCTTTCTATGATAAATCCAACGGGAAGTCTTTCTTTGTTTAAAGCTGAATCTACAGGTATAGAACTTGAAAAACTCACTCCTAAAATTAAAGATACAGCACTCTCACTTTGGTTGGTATATCTCTTTTTAACTGTTGTAGATATGTCTCTTTTGAAGCTCTTTGGTATGAACTGGTTTGATGCGATCAACCATGCTTTTTCGACAATATCTACAGGAGGTTTTTCTACTAAAAACAGTTCGATGGGATACTTTAGCGACAACGATGCACTTATCTGGATCACAAGCATTTTTATGATCCTCTCTGGAATAAATTTTTTGGCACATCTAAAGTTTTATCATCGCGATTTACGTGGATATAAAACAGAAGAGGTTCGTTGGTATCTTTTTATATTTTTTGCTCTGAGTTTTGCATTAACATTTGTTCATATGGATATTAGTGGTGATACCTTTGCTGATGCTTCCAAACATGCATTTTTTACTATAGCATCGGTGATGACAACAACAGGTTTTGCTACTATTGATTACGGCTCATGGTCACATCTTGCTATTGCTATTGTTTTTGTTGGGCTTTTGATGGGTGGAAATGCCGGTTCGACTGCAGGCGGGATTAAGATCATTCGTCATGTGATCATTTTTAAAACGCTCTCCTCTGAGATGAAGCGTATTTTACACCCACACGCAATAATCTCTGTTTTTATTGATGGCATAAAACAAAAAGAGCGTATTATCTCTTCAACTTTTGGCTTTTTTATACTCTTTATGATTACAGTTGCTGTTGTGACTGTCTATATCTATGCAAGAGGATATGATGCAATGAGTGCAATCTCCGGAGCATTTGCCCTTGTAGGAAATGTTGGTCCGGGATTTTCCCTTGTTGGTCCGGCAGATAATTTTGGATTTTTCAGTGATTTTGACAAGCTCTTTTTCTCTTTTGCTATGATTATAGGACGTTTGGAGTGTTATACAGTTTTTGTGCTACTCAGTAGCGCGTTTTGGAAGAAATTTTAAAATTTTTTTCTTAAAATTGCTACATTATATCTGAAGTGTGTCATAATTTTATAAAATAGACTTCTTGCATAACCTCTTAAATCTAAAGATGTTGATTAGAGTGCATTAATTTTTTAAGATAAAAATTGAGTAATAGCCGTAGCTATTGGGATAGTTTTATCTTGAAAAAGTGATGTGCTATAAGCAATATATTTTTTGTAAGAGGTTATGCAAGAAGTCTAATAATAAAAAAGTATAAAAACCTATGATTCAAAAACATATAACAGAGCAGGCTG
>CAZCMR010000135.1:0-3119 GCA_964499805.1 uncultured Sulfurimonas sp. | reverse complement strand
CGCGTCGTTTAGTCATACTTGCGAGTGAAGATGTAGGCAATGCCAACCCTCAGGCGCTCACACTCACTACTTCTACACTAACAAGTGTGAAGCAGATCGGCTATCCCGAAGCTCGTATCATTTTGGCTCAGGCTGTAGTGTATCTTTGTGCATCACCAAAGTCAAACTCGGCATATATGGCCATAAATGCTGCTCAAAAAGCCGTGCGTGAGGGAGTTATACTTGATATTCCCAAAAATATACGTCAGCAAAATGAGGGGTACTTATACCCTCATGATTATGGCGGTTATGTTGCGCAAGAGTATTTGCAAGAAGCGTTATCATTTGTAACACTAAAAGCAATCGGTTATGAAAAAAAGATGAAAGAGTGGCTTGAATTATTGAAAGCATAAGTTTAATTATGATAATATGAGAAGCTAAACAACAATATAGAATTTAAGGGTTTATTATGGAAATTTCTACAGCGGGGAATACAGTTACTATCAAAGGTAATATTAAAACAGTAAGTGATTATCAAGAGATTAAAAGTACTCTTGATTCAATGATAACAACACATAAAAACATTACTATAAATATACCTGATTCTATCTCTATCACATCATCAGTTATCGGGTACTTTACAAAACTTGTTCAAAAAGACAAAATAGATCTGAGCATTAAAGTTGGTGATTCAGACTTAATGGAACTTTTTGAAGAGTTAGGGTTGGTATCACTGTTTAAAGTAAGAAAGGCATAAGTTATGACCATTAAGGCAAAATTGAATCTAATTACAGTTATTGTTGTCTCATTTGCTCTTGTTATTGTTGCATTGACACTTAACGAAACGATAACACAAAAAAGAGTACTCAATCAGGCGCAACAGCTAAACAGGCTTTCTCAAAAGCTCTCTTTGCTTATACATGAGACACAAAAAGAGCGTGGGGCGAGTGCCGGTTATTTAGGCTCTCATGGGAAAAAGTTTGGAGATATTTTGCCAAAACAAAGACTCCTTACCGATGCAAAATACACAGAGTTAAAGCAGTATCTGCAGACATTGGACATGGAAGAGTTTTCCCAAGAATTGCGGCATGATATTCAGTCTATATTAAATAAAATGGAACAGCTGCCAGATATACGCAAACGCATAGACAGCTTTCAAATCTCTGTAGCAGATGAAGTGGCATACTATACAAGTATAAATAAAGATATTTTAGATGTTGTAGCCCTAACGGCAAAACTTGCCAATACCTCAGAACTTGTAAAAGCGCTCAGTGCCTATACAAACTTTCTAAAAGCAAAAGAGCGTGCAGGAATTGAGCGTGCTGTTTTGAGTGCTACTTTTAGTGCAGATAAATTTGGCAAAGGAATGTTTGCCAAGTTCATTACACTTATCGCAGAACAAAATGCTTACATAGATTCTTTTTTAAGTATAGCACCCAAAGAGTCAGTTACACTTTACAAAGAGACTATGAATTCGCCGGTTGTTACAAAGGTAGAGGAGATGCGTCAAATCGCCAAAGAAAACTTTTTGGAAGGAAACTTTGGTGTTGACAGTGTGGTATGGTTTCAAACAATCACTCAAAAGATTAATCTTTTAAAAGCAGTTGATGATAAGATTGCACAAGCGAATAATGAACTTCTAGAGTCGATAGAAGCAGCTCAAGAGAGAAAGGCGCTTATTACGCTTGCAGGATACATACTCTTTGCAATAGCCATCTTTAGTATCATCTTCTTTATCTCACGCGGTGTAAACAAAAGTGTTCAAAGCTCACTTGAAAAGATTAAATGTGTCTCAAGTGAACTTGATCTCTCATGTAGTGTTATTGTTGAAGGAGATGATGAAATTTCTGCTATCTCTAAAGCATTGCATACGATGATAGTTGCTTTTAAAGAGACGGTTTATAATGTACAGGATGTTGCCAATGCTACGCAAGAAGAGAGTATCCGTTTGGGCAAGGTAGTAGAGACATTAGCTCACAATGGAGAAGAAGAAGAGGGCAAGATTATTTCTGTCAACGGACTTGTCTCTGAAGTGGGAGAGAAACTAGATGCTGTAGAAGAGTCTACAATTATAGTAACAGAAGATTTAGACAGTACTTATGAGATACTTGATATTTTCGTCACAAAACTTAATGATGTTGTGCTCTCTATTGAAGATGGTACACAGCAGCAACAAGAACTTGTCAATAAAGTAGCATCACTGACAGAACAAGCTAAAAATATTAAAGATATGCTCGCTATTATCTCTGATATTGCAGATCAGACAAACTTGCTCGCCCTTAATGCTGCCATTGAAGCTGCGCGTGCAGGTGAGCATGGTCGCGGGTTTGCTGTTGTCGCTGATGAAGTTAGAAAACTTGCAGAACGTACGCAAAAATCTTTAGCTGAAATTAGTGCAAATGTGAACCTTATTACACAAAATGTTGTTGAGATTGCAGAAGAGACAGATAATACATCTCAAGGTATGCACAAAATAGCAGGTTCTGCTCAAGAGCTTATTGCGTCATCAAATGAGACAAAAGAGAAACTTCTTGTGACAAAAGAGAAGTCATCTGATGCAATGCACCAAAGTGTCTTTATAGCAACAAAAACAAAAACACTTATCTCTACTATGGATGAGATTGTAGAAATTGCACAGACAAACGGTGAGTTACGTAGTACAGTTGAGAATGCTGTGGACAAACTCTCTGCTGATGCTAAAAAGCTACAAAACGAACTCTCAAAATTTAAAATCTAATGTCACAAGAAAGATTACAACAGCTAGAAGATAATGAGGTGTATGCCTCATATCAGGCTGAACTTGCCTTTGAAAAAGAGCTCAATATCCTTCGAAATGATTTTTACTATCAGATGATAGATTCTGCAGGTATCTCTTTGGTTGATTTTATGTACCGACCATTGGATACGTTGAGTGGAGATGCATACAGTGTTCGTAAAATAGATGATCATCGTACATTTTATCTTTTAGTCGATGGTATGGGTAAAGGGGTTTCTGCATCACTGACAACTATTACAATAACTGCTTTTATCAATCATCTCATAGATAAAATGATTGAGTATGATAGTTTTAGTTTGGGTATTTTAATCCAAGAAGCAATCTCTTTTATTAAACCAATTTTACTTGAGGATGAGGTGTTGTC
>CAZCMR010000134.1:0-3247 GCA_964499805.1 uncultured Sulfurimonas sp. | reverse complement strand
AACCATCTGCACGGTGAACAAATGTTAGTTTTTTATGTGGAAGTTTTATACCGGCGTTTGCTTTTGCAATGAGTGGATTGTCCCAGTACTTGATGCTCCCATCAGCAATAGCAACAATAGCTGCACGTGAGAGTTTAAGATCTTTTACACCTGGGAGATTGTAGCCCATTGTGATAGCTCCAACAACTCCTGGAAATTGGTATAGGCTATACTTTTTTAATACTTTTGGACTTAAAGGTTTGTCAGTTCCGGCAAAATCAACTGCACGGGCTTTTATATCTTTGATCCCTTTTGAAGAACCTTTTTTGATATAGTCGATTTTAATTCCTGTCTCTTTGTTGTAGGCTTTGATCCATTTTTGATATAGACTGTATGGAAAAGAAGCACCGCTGCCTTTGATAATATCATTTGCACCAAGTGTTGCTGCTAAGAGTGAAGAAGCCAGAGCAATTGTGATTACTTTTGTCATCTGTTTTTACCTTTTGTCTTTTTTGCGATGTTGAAAGTATAAAATGACTTGATTACAAGAAAATTACAAAAAAATGAAGTGTTTGTAATCATTATGTAATCAAGTCGTTTTATACTTCGCTCAATGAAACAAAAAAGGAAACAATACATGAAGAAAACTGTCGCATCGATTTTGGCTGTTTTGACTTTGGGAACTGCTGCTAATGCAGAGACATCAATCAATAAAGAATCTTTTGAAAAGCTTTTAGAGAGAGTTCATTTTAAAGCTGATTTGAGATTACGATATGAGAGTAAAGAGACTTTTTA
This sequence comes from uncultured Sulfurimonas sp., assembly GCA_964499805.1. GTDB lineage: Bacteria > Campylobacterota > Campylobacteria > Campylobacterales > Sulfurimonadaceae > Sulfurimonas. The sequence goes on along the minus strand of CAZCMR010000134.1, from coordinate 2,473 downwards.
TAAAGATGGTACGGATACTACCGATAAATCAACATATCATAACAGATACAGATTGAGACTAGTATCAGCTATTGATTTAACGGACAAGCTTACATTTGATGCAGGTATGAGAAGTGGATATGCAAATCCTACCTCAGGAAATCAGACATTTTTGGATGATAAAGCTTTAAGTGACTACTTCTGGCAATCATTGAGAGTGAATATGTTAGGTTTGACATATAAAGATGGAGACTCCACATTAAAAGTTGGTAGAGAACCATATATGATATACAGACCGATTAAATCACAACTTATTTGGGATAATGACCTTTCATTTAATGGTATAAACTACAAGTATGAAAACAGCTCACGTATTATTAACTTAGGTGTTAATCAGCCAACATATGCTGAACGGGTTAGTGCAAAAAAAGATATTAACCTCTTTGTTGCACAGTATGTAGAGAAAATGAAACTACAAAACGCTCACCTCAATCTTGGAACAGGTATTTACTACTATGATGGCGTAAAAGGAAATACACCTATTTACAGCACAAACAAAGGCAAAGGTATGGGGAATACTTTAGTAAATGGAGTATTTAAAAATGATTATACTATTTTAGAAGCTTTTGCAGAATTAAAGTATAAAGATTTTTTTGGCAAACCACTTGCACTCGCTGGGGGAGTAGCATACAATGCTGCAGCAAGCCATAAAAACTTCGGCTATGATTTAGCAGTACAGTTAGGCAAAGCAAAACATGTAAATGACTGGCAGATTAAATACTCTTATACAGAGCTTCAAGAAGATGCGGTACTTGGTGCACACAGTGATTCAGACAACTTTGGCGGCGGTACAGCGGCAAAAGGGCATGCTATTAGAACAAAATATAAATTTGGTAAAAAAACATACCTTGCAGCAACACTCTTTTATAACACACTCTATGCAGGCAGAAATGGTTCTAGTAAACCAGAAGCAGATTATGAGCGTGTCCAACTTGACGTTATCTTAAAGTTCTAATACCTTTTGTAGATAAACAAAAGTAGAGCCAAAAAAAGGCTTTACTTTTGGTTCTTAAACACCCTCGACTCGTAAAACTTTTGTCTTTCCTACCATTAACTCGATCGTCATTAAAATTCTTTTAAATACAGACTCTTGACGATATTCCAAGTTGTGTTTTTTACATATATCTTTTACAATAGGCTGCATCTTTTGATAAAAAGAGTGCGGCATATTTGGAAAGAGGTGATGTTCTATCTGATAGTTTAAAAAACCATGCAAAAAGTCAATAAAGTCAGTTCCTGTATTGTAGTTTACACTTCCCATAATCTGACGCAGATAGTACTCGCCCTGTGATTTATGCGGTGTTGAGAACTGGTAGATATCTTCTGCTGAGTGGTTTGGAACGATAACTAAAAATGAGTGTAGATTTGCAAAAAATTCACCAAGGAGTAAAAAACCAAGAGCAGTTCCTACTGCACTCCATCCCCATGGTAAAAAGAGAAGTGGTAAGAAGACAAATTGAAAAAGAGCATATGGGAGAATGTAATCTTTCCAGAGTTCACGCCCTTTTTTTGTAAAAGGAGACCACTCATAGCTTTGATTTCTTACATCATTCATCATCTTGTTGTCTTTGTTTTCCAAGATTCTTTGTGTATTTGGAGCATAATAGGCAAGTTTCCAGATACCTGCAAAAAGATACACTACAGCATATTTCATCCACATAGGAATTTTTGCATTGTGAAGCCACTCGAGATTTTTTTCAACATTATCCGGATCATCAAGTTCACCAAGGTGGTAGTGGTGCATTATATTATGCTCATATGCCCATGCATCCGGTTTTATCCAATCGAGCCAGTCGATGTAGCGTCTCCACCCTTTTGCATACCCTGCTTTTGTGTATTTGTAAGGGATATTTGGTACTTTGTCATAAGCACCGTGTAAAATAGGGTGTGTTACATTTGCCCAGCGAGCAACATTGCCTACGCTAATTAGAAATGCTCCAAGAACTCCAAAAAGCCAAAAGTCCAAAGTGGACATTCCTGAGTCATATGTACTCATAATTGTAACAGCAGCAATGAGGATAAAACCGCTGATTGTTGCAAATCTTCCCCATCTTTCAAGTTTGAGAAGATGTTGAAAATCAGCTTCTCCTACTTCAATAGTTTGTTTGATTTCATCAATATCACGTTGTAGTTGTTCTTTATCAACCTCTTCATAAGGTGTGTACTCTACATCTTTTTTATTTAGTGTTTCGTAACTGGTAAGTTTTGACAATTTTTTACTCCTGAGTTATTATTTGTGCGATTATATATAAAAAATATTTAAGTTATCTATAAATAAAGCGTATAGCTCAAAACTCTTTTATCTAATGTAAATGCCATTTTGGATAAAATAGCAACAATTATAAAACTACTTGGAGAATTTATGGACGCTGCCAAAACTATTTGGATGAATGGAGAATTTGTTGCGTGGGATGATGCAAAGGTACATGTACTC
>CAZCMR010000133.1:0-3254 GCA_964499805.1 uncultured Sulfurimonas sp. | reverse complement strand
TCGGCCACATCATTAAAAGTGACGTGCTCTACCAGCTGAGCTAACAAGACATTTCCTCTTAATTGTTAAGAGGCCGAAATTATAGACAAAAATATTTCATATGTCAAGATATTTCATAAAGAATTTAGAAAAATGTATCTTTGTCCAAAAGAAGCAACATTTTAATTGCCATCATGGCACTTTGATGCTGTACATAATTTCTATCGCCATAAAAATGTAAATGTTTTTCTACATGCTGCGTTTGAGAGCGAACCCCGATATAAACTGTTCCTACCGGTTTTTCCTGCGTACCGCCTGTATCTCCTGCTATACCACTTACAGCGAGGGCATAGTCAGCACCGCTGACATTAAGAGCACCATCGCTCATCTCTTTGACCACTTCAGCACTCACCGCACCATTCTCTTCCAAGACAGTATGATCAACAGCAAGCCAGTTCTCTTTTAAAGAGTTAGAGTAAGTGACCAAAGCACCTTCAAGTATCTTTGAAGCCCCATTATGCTTTGTAAAATAATATGAAAGCAAACCACCCGTACAACTCTCTGCAAATGTCACTTTTTTTCCGCAATGTGAGAGTCTGTCTATAATATATTCAACAATATTTGAAGATGCAATGAGCTTTTTGGGGAGTAACTTCTTGGCTGCCTCCATAAATTTGGCAATATCTCCATACTTTTTACTATATATATCAACTCTCTGCCATCCCTCAACCTCTTGAGTCAAATCAAAATGCACTTCGTATGTTTGGGCAATTGGATTAAGAATATTTACCAAAGTATCCCTCTCTTCTTCAAAAATATGAGCAACACTCTTTATCTCTTCATCTCTAAGTAAGATTTGTGCTATTTTTTGATTTTCATCCATCTGAATTACATTGATAAAAGAGTTATTGTACTCTAAGAGATAACTTCTCTCTTCAAAGAGTGAAGCCTTTTGGGGAATAAGCATTCCCTCTCTCAACACTTGATTATCATCTGTTGCAGTACATATGACTTTACCTATAGTAGAAAAGTTCTGTTTTGTAGTTACAATTATGACCCTATTAGTTGCGTTTAACTCCCTCTCTACATAGAGAAAGAGTGATGTATCACCCTCTTTCAAAAAACTTTGCATATCTATAAAACCAACTTGTTTTTCTACACTGCGTATAATATACTCTTGTAATGGCAGGTTGTATGTGAACTTGTTTCCGATAAATATTAGATGTGTTTTCATAGCTTATAGAGCCCTTGTTTATAGGATTTTCTTTTCTTATTATAGCAGTTTTATCAGCTTTTAAACACATTAAAGATATAATGCAAAACTTTATAATAATATTTTGAGGTTTCAATGGACTACAAAGATACACTACTTTTACCGACGACTACGTTTGCCATGAGAGGCAATTTAATAAACAACGAACCAAAGCGTTATGCTGCTTGGGATGAGAAAAAAGTTTATTTTAAAATGAAGAACAATCGCAGAGATGCAGAGAGTTTTACACTTCATGATGGCCCTCCATACGCAAATGGACACATTCATATCGGACATGCACTTAACAAAGTTCTCAAAGATATTATTATCAAACACAACTATTTTAACGGCAAATCTGTTCGCTTTACTCCGGGTTGGGATTGTCACGGACTACCAATAGAGCAACAGGTTGAGAAAAAACTGGGCGGCAAAAAGAAAAAAGAGGCGCTTGAGACTGCAGAGATCCGTAAGCTTTGTCGTGAGCATGCTGCAAAATTTGTAGATATCCAAAGAGCCGAGTTTAAAACACTTGGGATTATTGCTGACTGGGAAAAACCCTATGTTACAATGGATTACAGATTTGAAGCGAACATTTTTAGAACACTCTGCAGTGTCGCAAAAAAAGGTCTTTTGATCGAACGCAGTAAGCCTGTATTTTGGTCGTGGGCAGAGAGAACTGCTCTTGCGGAAGCTGAAGTTGAATACGAAGACAAAGAGGATTACTCTATCTTCGTTGCGTTTGAACTTGATGATGAAGCCAAAGAGAAACTTGGACTTGATAAATCAAGCAAAGCTGCTCCTGTTATCTGGACAACAACACCTTGGACAATTCCTGCAAACACTGGTATCTCCCTTAACCCTGAAGAGGAGTATGTACTTACAACTGATGGTTACATCGTTGCAAAAAAACTACTCAACTCTTTAGTAGAGAGTGACGTACTCAGCGGAACAGTTGCAAAAACATTTCAAGCAAGCGAACTAGAGAATCTAAACGCAGTTAATCCTCTTAACGGCAGAAAGTCTCACATAGTGTTGGGTGAGCATGTTTTAGTTGACAATGGTACAGGGTGTGTACACACTGCACCGGGACATGGTGAAGATGACTACCGTGTCGGACTCAAATATGACCTCGAAGTTGTTATGCCTGTTGATGAGACGGGATGTTATGATGCAACTGTAGTGCGTGAAAAACTTATTCCAAACGCAGAGGAATTCGTAGGACGTCATATCTTTAAATCAAACGAAGATCTTCTTGAACTTATGGGTGATGCAGTACTACAGACAAGCAAATTCATGCACTCCTATCCACACTGTTGGAGAAGTCATACACCACTTATCTACCGTGCTACAAAACAGTGGTTTATCTCTGTTGACGGAACTCCTGAGGGCGAAGATAAAACACTTCGTGACATCGCTCTTGGTGAAGTGGAAAAAACAAAATTTATCCCTGAAACAGGTCGTAACCGTCTCAATTCCATGGTTGAAAACCGTCCTGACTGGTGTATCTCCCGTCAACGTGACTGGGGTGTGCCTATCGCATTTTTCAGAGTCAAAGCTACAGGTGAAGTTCTTCTCGATGAGAAAGTTCTTAACTTTGTTGCTATGATTTTTGAGATGCAGGGAAGTGATGCGTGGTACTCTATGGACATTGCACAACTACTCTACCCTGGCAGTGGTTACAAGCCAGAAGAGCTGGAAAAAGTTACAGATATTTTAGATGTATGGTTTGACTCAGGTTCTACTTGGAACTCAGTGCTCAAATCACGTAACTACGATGCAGGAACATATCCTGCTGACTTATATGTAGAAGGAAGTGACCAACATCGTGGCTGGTTCCAATCTTCACTCTTTTTATCTTCTGCAGTTGAGCACAAAGCACCATATAAAGGTGTACTTACTCATGGTTTCACAGTAGATGAAAAAGGTGAGAAGATGTCTAAATCAAAAGGCAACGTTATCGCACCTGAAAAAGTACTCAAAGAGTATGGAAGTGAGATACTGCGTTTATGGGTTGCTTCATCTG
>CAZCMR010000132.1:0-3261 GCA_964499805.1 uncultured Sulfurimonas sp. | reverse complement strand
ACATTTGGTGGGTTTTCATATTCATTTGTATTTTAAACTTGATATTATTACTAATTAGTAGTATAATCCTCTTAGGAGTGTTCGTATGAAGTTAAGAAATGTAAAAACTTATGGAGCTGTTGCAGACAAGTCAATGAATACTTGGATTCAACTCTTTAGAGCTTATAATAAAATAAGAGCTAAAGAGACGAGCTATATTCAATCTTTTGGCTTGACGATGAATCAGTTTCAAGTTTTAGAAGTATTGTATCACAGAGGTGATTTAAATATCGGTACTATTACAAAGCTGACTATGGGTACTCCGGGGAACACCACGGTTGTCGTCAGAAATTTAAAAAGAGATGGTTACATCGTATCTAAGTCTGACGAAAAAGACAAAAGAGCTTCAATCTTATCTATTACTCATAAGGGAAGTGATTTGATTGAAAAGTTGTTTCCACAGCATGCCAAAAATCTTCAGAGCTATTTTGAAGTTTTGGATGAGGAGGAGATGGAAACTTTGTTTCATTTATTAAGAAAGCTGCATAAATCGCAATAGCTTTTTTTTAAATAAATATTACTAATTAGTAATTTAAAGGAGTATGTTATGGCAGAGCCAGTGAGAGTTAATTTGGAAGCAGGCAAAGAGTATCATTACTGCACATGTGGTAAGAGTAAAGATAGTGTTTTATGCGATGGTTCACACAAAGGCACAGAGTTTACACCAATGGCGTTTCATGTGCAAGAGAGTAAAGAGTACTATCTGTGTGCTTGTAAAAAAAGCAAGAATGCACCATTTTGTGATGGTTCACATACAAAATAAGGAGAAAAAGATGCAAATAAAAACAGTAGTATTGGCTGCACTCTTCAGTGCAGAAAGCCTGTTTGGTGGAACATACAATGTAGATCCGGTCCACTCGAATGTCGCATTTAAAGTCAGACATATGATGATCTCAAATGTTAAAGGTCAATTTGATAAATTTAGCGGCTCATTTGAGTATGACGAAAAAACGAAAACTTTAAAGTCACTCACAGGAAAGGTTGATGTAAACTCGATCAATACAAAAAATAGTATGAGAGATGCAGATTTAAAAAGTGCTAATTTCTTTGATGTGGTGAAATATCCAAGCATTAGCTTCAAACTCACAAAAATAGATGGGGACACAGCTTATGGACAACTTACGATACACGGTGTTACAAAAGAGGTAAAAATGGAGCTCGACCTTAGTGGCCAAACCATTACAGACCCTTGGGGTAATACAAGAACAGGGCTGTCTCTCTCAGGTAAAATCAACAGAAAAGATTTTGGTTTAAAATATAATAAATTACTCGAAACAGGCGGTGTTATGGTTGGAGATGAAGTGAAAATCTCTGTCGAACTTGAAGGTGTTTTGGCTAAATAATCGCTAATTGCTTTAATATTGGGAGGTTTTACAATGACACTTATTGTAGATAAAATAAAAAGAGCACCTGCTCTTTTTGTTGGCCATGGTAATCCTATGAACGCAATTTTGCAAAATGACTTTACTGCATCACTCAACAAACTTGGACAAACTCTGGAGCAGCCAAAAGCGATTTTAGTTATCTCTGCGCATTGGTTTGCTCCATATGATGCTATAAGCATACATACAACAAGTGAACTTATCTATGATATGTATGGATTTCCAAACGAGTTATACAAAGTACAATATCCAGCTCCAAATGCAAAATTGATACTCCCTCTTATCACAGAAATATTTCCCGATATTAAAGTTTTAGACAGAGGTTTGGATCACGGAAACTGGAGTATTCTAAAACATATTTACCCAACCGCTAACATTCCGGTCATGCAATTTGCCATCAATTCTCAAAAAACACTGAGAGAGCATTTTGAACTGGGTAGAAAGTTGGCTGTTTTAAGAGAACATGGTGTTATGATTATCGGAAGCGGGAATATAACGCATAATCTTTCAAAAGCAGATTTAACGCATCAAAATGCACCGCTTGCACCATGGGCAGAAGAGTTTGAAAATTTTGTAAAAGGTGCGATTGAAAAAAGAGATTTCAATGCACTTATAAAGTTTGAGAATAAGGCACCACATGCTAGGTTAGCACATCCTACACTTGAACACTACATTCCTTTACTCTATATTGCAGGGACGAGCTATAAAAATGATATGAGCATTTTTCCTTATGTTGGAGCAGAACATGAAAGTATCAGTATGCGAAGCTGGTTATTACAAAAGGACGAGTTATGTTAAAAAAATTATCACGAGAGAATATGTATGTCTCAAATTTAGGTTGGTTAGAGAGTCGGTTTCATTTTTCATTTGCAGAGTATAGAAACTATGACAATATGAATTTTGGTGTTTTAAGAGTTCTCAACGATGATATTATTCACCCAGATAGTGGCTTTGATATGCACCCTCATCGGGATATGGAAATAATTTCGTATATTGTAGATGGAGAGATAACGCATAAAGATTCTATGGGAAACGAAGAAACGCTTACACGTGGTGAAGTTCAGTATATGAGTGCAGGAAGTGGTATAGTTCATGCCGAATATAACAAAAGCATAAGTCAAGACCTGCGACTACTTCAAATATGGATAGTCCCACCAAATAAAAACCTTCAAACACTTTATGGCTCGCATAAATATACAAAAGAGCAACGAAGGAACAAACTGCTAAATATAGTATCTTCGTTGGAAGGTAATGCTGAAGTGAAAATTCATCAAGATATCAATATTTTTGTAAGTGAGCTTGAAGCACAAAAAATTATAGAGTATTCCATTCAAGAAAATAGACAAGTTTATTTTGTTCAGATAGAAGGAAAAACCAATATAAATGGTATCGAACTAAATAATGGCGATGCAATGGAAATAACACAAGAATCGAGCTTAAACATTACAGCTGTAACAAACAGCCATTTTCTCTTTATAGAGATGGTTGAAAGCTAAGGTAAATTGAAAAAAGAATTATATGAACAACCCAATAATTGCAAATAATAAATCAATGAAGGTTCCTCTTTCCAATAGACAGAAATATCACTATTGCTCTTCAGATTTAAATTTTTGGTTGACAATTTTTTCTTTATGTTATTAAGTTTCCTATAACTTTTATTCAGATAGAATTTGTACATATTAACAAGACATATATTATGATAGTTCAATTAATGGACTATAACACTGTGAATAAAAGGATAATAAGTATGATAAATGAACTATTAGTATATAAAACGCATAGAATTCTTAAAGACCGCGTTGCAGCTGGTAAATAGATCATTAAAGCATAGTCAGACTTC
>CAZCMR010000131.1:0-3321 GCA_964499805.1 uncultured Sulfurimonas sp. | reverse complement strand
TCTCTAAAACTCCTCAAGAAATTGAAGTACCAAATTTACTCCAACTCCAACAAAACTCTTATGATACATTTTTAATGTTAAATGCAAAAGATAGATCTACAAGTGGTATTGAAAAAGTTTTTCAATCAGTATTTCCTATCCATGATGTACAAAATAGATTAACTGTTGAGTATATTGGTAGTGAAGTAACAAACCCTAAATACACAGTTCGTGAATGTATGGAAAGAGGGCTTACTTATGCAGTAAGTCTTAGAATGAAAACACGTCTTGTTCTTTGGGACAGAGATGAAAATACTAAAGAAAAACTTGGTGTAAAAGATATTAAAGAACAAAATATTTTTGTTCGTGATATTCCACTTATGACTGAGCGTACTTCATTTATAATTAATGGTGTAGAGCGTGTAGTTGTAAATCAACTTCATCGTTCACCAGGTGTTATTTTTAAAGAAGAGGAATCAACAACTGCTGGAAATAAACTGATTTATACTGGTCAGATTATCCCAGATCGTGGTTCATGGTTATACTTTGAGTATGATCCAAAAGATATTCTTTATATGAGAATCAATAAACGCCGTAAAGTTCCTGTAACTATTATGTTTCGTGCTTTAGGATACTCTAAACAAGATATTTTAAAACTTTTTTATCCTATTCAAACAATTAAATTGGGTGATAATCAGTTCACTATGGAATTTAATCCAAAAGACTACAGTGCTCGTCTCTCTTATGACTTAGTTGATTTAGATGGTAAAGTACTTGTTGCAGCAGGTAAAAGACTTTCTGCAAAAAAAGCGCAAAAATTTATTGATGATGGTATTAAAGAGGTTCAATATCCTTTAGAGGTACTTTTAGATAGATATTTAGCCGAACCAATTATTGATCCTGAAACAGGTGAAGTTTTATTTGATACTATGACTCATATCGATGAAACTAAACTGAAGAAAATGACAGAGATCGGTGTAAGTGAATTCAAAATTGCTAATGACCTAGCTGATGGTGTTGATAGCTCTATTATAAATGCATTTAATGCTGATGCTGACTCATTGAAATTATTGAAACAAACTGAAGATATTGAAGATGAGAATGATTTAGCTGCGATTCGTATCTATAAAGTGATGCGACCGGGTGAGCCTGTTACAAAAGAGGCTGCGAAAGTTTTTGTCAATCAACTTTTCTTTGATCCGGAGAGATACGACCTGACACAAGTAGGTCGTATGAAAATGAATCATAAACTGGGTATGAATATTCCTGAATATGTAACAGTTTTAACACATGAAGATATTATCAAGTCAGTTAAGTATGTTATTAAAGTAAAAAATGGTTTAGGTCATTTAGATGACAGAGATCATCTTGGTAACAGACGTATCCGTTCTATTGGTGAACTTTTAGGAAATGAGTTACATAATGGTCTTGTAAAAATGCAAAAGGCTATCAGAGATAAACTCTCTACTCTTAGCGGACCGATGAATGAGTTGATGCCGCATGATTTGATTAACTCTAAAATGATTACATCAACAATCATGGAATTTTTCTCTGGTGGACAACTTTCTCAATTTATGGATCAAACAAATCCATTATCAGAGATTACACATAAACGTCGTCTTTCAGCACTAGGTGAGGGTGGTCTTGTTAAAGAGAGAGCCGGCTTTGAAGTACGTGACGTGCATCCGACTCACTATGGTAGAATCTGCCCTGTTGAAACTCCAGAGGGACAAAATATTGGTCTTATCAATACTTTGGCAATGTACTCAAAAGTTAATGAACATGGTTTTATCGAAGCACCATATAAAGTAATGAAAGATGGAAAAATCACTAATGAAATTATTTATTTGACTGCAACACAAGAAGAGGGAAAAATGATTGCCGCTGCATCAAATAAAATGGATGATAACGGACAATTCATTGAAGATCTTATCTCTGTTAGACAAGATGGTGAGATACTGCTTCGTAAACCTGAAGATTGTGAATATGCCGATCTCTCTTCCCAAATGGTTATCGGTGTTGCGGCTTCACTTATTCCGTTCTTGGAACATGATGATGCCAATCGTGCTTTAATGGGATCAAACATGCAACGCCAAGCGGTACCTCTTTTACGTGCAAATGCACCAATGGTAGGTACAGGTGTTGAAAAACTTGTTGCTCGCGATTCATGGGAGTGTGTGAAAGCAAAACGTGCCGGTAAGATTGAAAAAGTAGATGCAAAACATATATATGTTATGGGTGAAGAAGATGGTGAGATATTTATTGATTACTATCCTTTACAAAAAAATTTAAGAACCAATCAAAATACATCATTTACGCAAAAACCGATTGTTCAAGTTGGGCAAAAAGTAGCAAAAGGTCAAATTATTGCTGATGGTCCAAATATGGATCAAGGTGAATTGGCACTTGGTGTAAATGCTATGGTTGCGTTTATGCCATGGAACGGATACAACTTTGAGGATGCTATTGTTATCTCTCAACGTTTAATTCGTCAAGATGCATTTACTTCTGTCCATATCTATGAAAAAGAAGTTGAAGCTCGTGAACTTAAACACGGTGTAGAAGAGATTACCCGCGATATTCCAAATGTACGTGATGAAGAGTTAGCACATTTAGATGAGTCTGGGATCGTAAAAATCGGGACACATGTAAAAGGCGGAATGATTTTAGTAGGAAAAGTTTCTCCAAAAGGTGAAGTCAAACCTACTCCAGAAGAGCGTCTCTTGCGTGCTATTTTTGGTGAAAAAGCTGGACATGTAATTAACAAATCACTCTACTGCCCACCATCTATGGAAGGTGTTGTTGTGGATATTAAAGTCTTTACAAAAAAAGGTTACGATAAAGATCCACGTACATTAGAGTTAGAAAAAGAAGAGCGTGACTATTTAGAGAGAGAGCATTATGACAGACTTATTATGATTGACAAAGAGGAGATGCTACGTGTAACATCTCTTCTTACTCGCGAAGCTTTACAGAGTGACATCAAAATAGGTGATACTGAGTATAAAGCAGGAGACATGATTAATGGTGATGATCTCAAAGAGGTGAATCGTTTTGCTATGAATGCAATTGTAAAATCATTCTCTCAAGAGATTCAAGATGAGTATAATAAGACTAAAAACCATTTCCAAAAGCAAAAAAGAGTCTTTAGAGATGAACATGAAGAGAAGTTAAATATTCTTGAGAAAGATGATGTTCTTCCAAATGGTGTTGTGAAATATGTAAAAATTTACATTGCTACAAAACGTCATCTTAAAGTCGGTGATAAAATGGCAGGACGTCACGGGAATAAAGGTATTGTTTCCAATATTGTTCCTGAAGTTGATATGCCGTATATGGAAG
>CAZCMR010000130.1:0-3371 GCA_964499805.1 uncultured Sulfurimonas sp. | reverse complement strand
TCTAAAACTTTTATCAGTTTATAAAGTTCTATATACTCATCTTGCAGAGGAAATTCTAATTTTGTCATATTGTATCCAATCATAATTTTTATTTTGCGAAATAGGTTTCTTAATACTCTCACATATTAAAACTAGCTATTATGCACCAGTGCTAATTTTTTAGCCCGAGAGAGTCTTTTTACGATATATTCGCGTTTAGAAGCACTACTTCTATCTTCAAACTTTTCTGTGTAGACTAAGGCTACAGGCCTGCGTGAGCGAGTGTATTTCGCCCCTTTTGTACTTGAATTGTGTTCGGCAAGACGCCTTTGTAAATCCGTAGTAATACCCGTATAGAGTGTATCGTCACTACAACGTAATATATAAAGAAAATAGTGCAAAAACACTCCTTTTTAGTATCATTTTGTAACAAAACATATAATTTTGAGCTCTAAATCTTGTAAATAACAAAAAGTTATATTATAATCAAGCATATTTTATCACAAAGTAGTTATATTTTTTGATACAGGACATATTATGGAAAAACATAAAATTATTATAGTAGAAGATGATGAAATTACTTCATTAAATTTAAATATGTCCCTTCAAAAACATGGATATAGTGTTATAGCAGTATGTGATAATGCCACACAAGCAAAACATAAGATAGCTACAAGTAATCCTGACGTTATTATTATCGATATTTCACTCCAAGAGAGCAGTGATGGTATCGAACTTGCAAAAAGCGTTAAGGAAAAGTATGACATTCCATTTATCTATCTGACTTCTTACAGTGACGATGACATCATATCACAAGCAAAACAAACCGAACCTTACGGCTATATCGTAAAGCCCTTTGACCCCGGTTCACTTCACGCAACCATTCAGATGGCACTCTTTAAGTACCAAATGGAACAAGAGCGTAAAAAGAACATCAATACACTTAAAGTTGATAAGCTTAATCTTGAAAAGCTTCTCTACTCAAAACGTGTTTCAGACAAGCCTATTGTTCCCTTTGGTGAAGATTACTATCTTGATATCAGCATCTGTGAGACATTCTACAAAGGTAAAAAAATCAAACTTACAAAAAAAGAGAATGCCTTTTTACGTCTTTTAGTGGCACAGCTTGGGCTTGTTGTAACTTTTGAGCAGGCCATGAACTATGTCTGGGATGAAAATGGAGCGACAGAGAACAGTGTTCGTACACTTGTATGGCGTCTTCGCAATAAACTTGAGACAGACATCATTAAAAATGCTTCAGGAATTGGCTACTATATCGAAGAGTAGCCTTTCTCATTATTTTACTATTTTTATATCTTCTATTCTTCTTTTTATTTTCTCAAATACAAATTCATAGTTATAAAGTTCATCATTTGATTTGGCCATTTGCTCCATCTCCGTTGACATTTTAAGCAATTTATCAATACGAAAGTTCCCACTTGAACCTTTAATACTATGTGCTTTTAGTGCAATCTTTTTATAATCTTTTTGCTTTATTGCTTCTTGAAGTTCTGGGAGGGTAGTATCCATTTTACGTATAAAAAGTTCTAGAAGCATTAACAACTCCTCTTGCGTGAGCATTAACTCTTTTTTGAGCTTTGCAACATCAACACCATAAACCTTTTGCTCTTTCTTCTGTGCTACATTTTCTACTACATCTTCTCTTACATAGGTGTCTTGTCTCAGATATGTTGTAAAAACTCTCTCTAGCTCTTTTAAAATAATTGGCTTGCCTAAAAAAGCATCAAAACCAATTAAAAGATCTCTCTCCTTTGCACCCTTTATGACATTTGCAGTCAGTGCTGATATTGGGGTATGCCGTAAACCTTTTTCTTCTTCGTAAGCGATTATTTTACGAACTGCTTCTGTACCATCCATTATTGGCATCTGTTCATCCATTAAAATCAAATCATATCTGTTTTGTTTGTACAATTCTAAAGCTTCAAGACCATTTTGTGCAAAATCATAACTCAAACCATATCGCTTAAGAATGATTTTAATCAGTTCCTGATTGGCTTCATTGTCTTCTGCAACAAGTACATGACCACTAAAACGCAAGGAGATATTTTTAGAATACTCTGCAAACGCCTCAGGATGTAAAAGTTCATTAAAAGCTCTATGAATCTTAGAGCAGTGGAGTGGAAAACATAAAGAACTAATATGTCTATGTCGCTCATAGTTATCATATTCACGACTCATTAACGCAATAAATCTTTTATCTTTATGGTACACAATCTGCTGTTTAAACTCTAAATCAGCATCTTCATGAACAAAAAGACAAACATCAAAATCAACATTTTGTAAAGAATCAACTACCTCAATGTCCATATCAAAAACTTGAGCATAGCGTATAAAAGAGTCATGCTTAAACCCTAGTTCTCTGTTTTGTGCATATACTACTATTTTCAACTCTTTAAAAGTACTTAGACCCGGAATAATTTTTCCATCTTCTTCTTCAATCTCTACAGGTATCTTAAGCCAAAATGTACTGCCTTTACCTACAACAGATGATACACCAACTTCTCCATTCATTAGCTCTGCTAGCTGATGAGAAATAGAAAGCCCAAGTCCTGTTCCCTCTGTTGTATTGGCTTTTTCACTGTACTGCGCTTGAACAAATGCAGAAAAAACATTTTTTAAATCATCTTTTGATATGCCTATGCCATTATCATTTATTGCAATCTTTAAATAAGCATCGTGATAACTAGCCTCAACAATAACAATACCGCCTTTAGGTGTAAACTTAATAGCATTACTCAAAAAGTTCGATACGATTTGTTTGATACGCAGTGAGTCTGCAAATAATCGAGATGGAATTTTAGGATCAATAAATGAAGTAATTGTAATATCTTTAGAGTTTGCACTTGCAACAAAAAGCTCCATAGTATGACTGAGCTCTTCATGCAATGAAAAAACCTTAGGCTCAATAATAAACTCACCACTGCGAAGCTTTGAGAAATCTAAAATGTCATTAATGATACTAAGTAGGTTTTCACCACTGTTTAAAATTATGTCAAGATAATTTCTATGCTTTTTAGATATATCTTCATCAATCAGCAAAGTAACAAAACCCAAAATTGCATTTAGGGGTGTACGAATCTCATGAGACATATTTGAGAGAAAATACTCACGTGCCTGAGAAGCTCGCACTGCCTCTTGTCTTGCATCAATAAGTTTTTGAAAAATAGTGTCAGTATAGTACTTTAAAATGCCTCGAAAATTTTTATCAAAGATAAAAGATATCTCATCAAAAAGCTCTTTGGAGTTGAGCCCTACATCATAAGAGACATCAAGCATTGAACGTCTAAAATGACTGCATATCTCAAACAATTCATCTGCACCAATCTCACGAAACTTCAGATAAGTCAGAAGTTCTTGCATTACAGGACAGT
>CAZCMR010000129.1:0-3385 GCA_964499805.1 uncultured Sulfurimonas sp. | reverse complement strand
AAATTTAAACAAAAGGGGTTTGATAGATTCATACTTTATCATATTTGCATCACTTTTTAAAAATTAAAAAGATTATACTCAAAAATTGGTAATAGTTTTATTAGTGACACTCTTGAGAGAGAAAAAGTTTTTCGAACTCATCTGCTGGAAGTGGTTTTGAGCAGTAATATCCTTGGTATTGCTCACACTTGATAGAAGCCAGATAGTCGAGCTGTTGTTTAGTTTCAACTCCTTCTGCGACAACTTGCATATTCAAATCATCTGCAATACCCACAATCATATTTACAAAAGATTTGCCACTCTCCTCTTCTAAATCATCAATAAATGTTTTATCGATTTTAATTGTATCAAAGGGAATTTGCTTCAGATATGAAAGTGATGAATAACCTGTACCAAAATCATCTAAAGAGAGACTGATTCCTAGCTTTTTAATGGCATTTATCTTTGCAAATTTTTCATCAAAGTCATTCATAAGTACAGATTCTGTCAGCTCTATGTCAAGTTTACTGGTATCTATTGTAGAGACATTGTTTTGCAAAAAGGTAATAAAGTCAGGACTTTGAAATTGAATTCCTGAGACATTTATTGAGAGTTTGATATGTTCAAAGTGAGTGTTCTTCCATGATTTTATTTGCTGAACAGCTTCTTTGATAATCCACTCACCTAGAGGAACAATAAGCCCACTCTCTTCGGCTATGGAGATAAACTGATTTGGTGGAATCATTCCTTCTAGGGGATCAAAAAGACGGATGAGTGCTTCACATCCGACGATTGTGTTGCTTTTTATATCGACTTTTGGTTGGTAATAGAGTTGAAAATAGTTTTTTTCAATACCTTTTTTAATAAGATATTGCATATGAATCTTATTTTGAATCTCTTCGTTAAGATTTTCTGTGAAGAAATGGAAGTTGTTCTTTCCAAGAGCTTTGGCTTTATACATGGCAATATCGGCATGTTTGAGAAGTGTTGTGGCATCTCTTCCGTCTTTTGGATAGATTGTAATACCGATACTGACAGTAACAGAGTAGCTTAAAGTGTTAAAAACAATAGGTTCTTTAAGTCGTATTTGAATACGTTTGATAACCTCTAAAATAGTTTCATTGCTTTTTAATTCTGGAAGAATGATAACAAACTCATCTCCTCCAAGTCGGGAGACGATGTCATTTTCTCGTACAGAATCAAGCAGTATTTTGGAGACATGTTGCAGTATTTTATCTCCAAATTCATGTCCTTGTGTATCGTTGATATTTTTAAAATTGTCAAGATCTAAAAACAGAAGTGCGAACTGTTCATTGCTGCGTTCTCCTTTTGCTATAAGCCACTCTATCTTTTCCATAAGGCTGAGTCTGTTGTAAAGACCACTGAGGGAGTCTTTTGTAGAGAGGTTAAAAAGTTCTTCTTGTTCCTTTTGTAATCTTTTAAAGGTAAGAACTAAGGAGTAGCGTATGCTCTCTAGTTCTTGAATAAAGAACTCCTTAGGAACATTTGTCTGATAGTAGGCAAATTGACGGAGTTTTTCAAGTGGATTGATAAGAATTTTTTTTAAAAGCAGCCAGATTATAACAATAAAGAAAAGCCCATATCCTAAGAACATAATGCTATATTTGTTTATCTGATCTTGTAAAAGAGAGTCAAGATATTTTTTGTCTAGATAAACATAGCCTTTGTAGTAGTAAGGTTTAAACTGCTCAAAAAGTTTGAGAGAAAAGGAGTAGCACTCTTCTTTGAATATATCAGCATCAATAATTTGAGCAATTGGAATACAGTTTGTATTTGGATGCTGCATAACGGTGTCTCTGTCTGTTGCATAAAGTACTTTTTTGTTTTTTTCATCTACAACATGTAAATCTTTAATAAGTGCATTACCATTGATGCTATTGTCCAAAGAGGCTGTTATTTGGTTAATATTGTTTATTTTGAGATTTTTATCTAAAAAGTGTTTAAGGTTTAAAACAGTGGACTGAATATTCTCTTCTAAGAGCTGTTCTGTAGAGTCTTTTGCTTCTTTGACAAAACTGTTAAATATCAACCCATATATACTCATAAAAGCAAAAAGAACAAAAATAATAAAGAATTTTACAGAGATGTTTTTCATGGCAAAATATACCTTCTGTCATATCCAAGTGGTGCGATACGCTCAAGCAACTCTTTAGAGGGTTTGTTTATCCATTTGATACTTTGGAGTGACTCAAGGTACTCTTTATAAGTTAAATCTCCAAGATACTTCTTGACAAGTTTATAAGAACTCTTTTTATCTTGCATCAGTTCTTCTATGGAGCGGTCTATAATGGTTTTTACTCTTTTAAGTTGTTCAAGATGCTTGTTGTAGATGGATTTTGAAGTACAAAGAGCATCTATTACCATAATGGAATCGATATCTTTTGTAGAGGCAACGACTCTAAACCCTCTCTTTTTTAGAGTTATATTATGGGGTGTATAGGTTACGATAAGTATCGCCTCATTGTCATTAGGAACAATATCTTCTATCTGAGCCTGATCTTTATTTATCATATGTAGTTTGTTTAGTGGAATATTGTAGAGTTTTAGAAAATCTTTGAGTATTTCTGCATTGATAGAATCTATCTCAAGATATGCTTTGATTTTTTCTGCTTTTTGCAGTTCATCAATAGTTTTATTGGAGAGAACCATATCTCCGCCATTGGATCTGTCAAGTAAGATGACAGGCACAAGATGAAATTCATCTTTTAGAGCGTAGTATTCATGCTGCGTTGTTGTCAGCATATCTGCTTTGCCAACGCTGTAGAGATTAGCAGCTTCTGCTAGAGATACACTCACTAAAAGTTTAATATTGTTCTCTTTTAAGTAGCCTTTTTTTTGGGCATAAAAAAGAGGAGCATACCCTATCCATGAATTTGTAGATATCGTCAAAGGTTTGTTGCTCTTCGTCTCACTAGAACATGAATTTAGCAATATTGAAAAAAGTACAAGTAATAATGTAATACCATATCGCATAATAATCACTCCATAATTTGAACAATTGTAACTAAGATATCTTTAATTAGAATTGAATAAAAATGAAATCATTAGTTAAAGAGTGGTAGAATTGTTTGAAAAAATAAGGAGTTGACGATGAGTAAAAGAGTTTTAGTACCACTGGCAAAAGGTTTTGAAGAGATAGAGGCAGTCAGTATCATTGATGTCTTGCGCAGAGCTGAAGTTGAAGTTGTTGTGGCGGCTTTGAATGATGAGATGTTGGTTCAAGGAGCAAACGGTATTACAATAAAAGCAGATGCAAAGGTGGCTGACTTTAGTGCAGATGAGCTTGATATGGTCGTGCTTCCAGGTGGATGGGATGGAACATATGCTTTAGCAGATGATGAAAATGTACAAAATCTTTTGCGTGAGATGGATGCAAAAGGCAAAA
>CAZCMR010000128.1:0-3439 GCA_964499805.1 uncultured Sulfurimonas sp. | reverse complement strand
CCTCTTCTTTTAATAAAAGTGTAGTAATTGTGGAATCAACACCTCCACTCATACCTACCAATACTTTTTTCTTCATCAATTTAACCTTTGAGTTGCTGCAGGCGTTCTTTTTTTGTACCTATTGTTGTAATCTGTACTCCAAAGTTTCCATCTACTATCACAACTTCACCCTGCGCGATAACATGATTGTCTACTAAAATATCCAAAGGATCATTTGCCAGTTGATTCAACTCTATAACTGAGCCTATATCCATATTTAAAACATCTTTTAAAAGCATCTTTTTTGTACCAATACGCACTTTAACAGGTAACTTCACATCCATAATAAGTGCAATGTTCTTCATCTCTTCACTACTTAAATGAATATCTTGTGAACAGTCATCATGAAAAGAAGTATGTTTCTCATCTTGTGGTGCTGATTCTTCTGTTGCAGGGCCATCTTGCGACTTTCCTGAAAGTGCCTTGTAAAATGCTTCATCTATAATAAACATTAAAAGTGAGTTTATTGACTCTAGAGAAAATTTATAAATATACATTCTGCTAAAAGCTTCAAGGCTAACTGCATCACCATCAGAAACAAATTCAATACTTTCTATATTAAAAGACAAATGTGGCAAATCTTTCTGTGCAGGAAGAGCATTTGCTATTGCTCCAAAAATATTAGAGACTATCTCTTTAGTAGCATCTAAATCATCATCATTGACATCTTCTCTATCACTTGCCTCTTCCCCCATCATCATATCTGATAATGATGCTGCTAAGTTTGGAGGAATAGCAACTATTGCATCACCTTTTACATCACCGCTTATCTTTATCTTTACCAGAACAATAGGTGGTACAATATTAGAGATAATACTTAACTCTTGTTCCTCTTTTAACTCTAATGAGGGAGCGACACCTACAAGAGCCTCGATTGTTCCTTTTGTTTCTTCTTCAAAAAGCTTAAAAAAATCACTCATCTACTTTTCCTCATTTTCTATTAAATCATCATCTTCATGTATTATATCTTTCACCCCTGAGATTTTTTCATGTCTCTGTTTTTCCAGTATTTCTAAAGCTCGTTTCACTGCATCTTTTTCTGTCTCGATAATTTCAGTAACTTGAATAGATTTTCTAAAACGCCGTAGTCCTATTTCACCCTTAAATCGTTCTTTACCATCTACTGAAACAGTCACTATATCATCAGCTGCACTTGAGAGACGTAATACATCACCAACTTTTAAGTCTAAAATCTCTGCCATTGATAAATCTGCATTTCCCAAATTGGCTTCAACATTAACCTTTGCTCCACCAAGAAGTACTTGAAGTTCTGCATTTCTACTCTTCTTTGAACTTGTTTCATTAAGCATCAAGTCGCGTGAGGCAAGTTTAGGTAAAATCGGCTCCAATGAGATAACCGGATAACAGATATTCATCATACCGGAGCTGTGCCCGATGATAATCTCCATAACAACCATTACAACAATCTCATTTTGTGCAACAATCTGTACAACATTTGGAGAAGACTCTTTAGACTCTACGGTAGGGTATATCTCCATAACAGGACCCCAAGCCTCTTTAAGTGTACTCATCATTACACGTAAAATTGTCTCAAATAAAGAGAGTTCAATATCTGAAAACTCGCGTGAGGCATCAAAAGGTTCTCCTTTTCCACCCAGTAATCTATCTAACATAGGAAAAGCAATCGAAGGGTTTATTTCAATAACACCACTGCCTTCTAATGGTTTCATTGAAAAGACATTAAAGCTTGTTGGATTTGGTAGCGACATTAAAAATTCGCCATAGGTCATCTGATCTACTGAGTGGAGTTGTATCTCTACAATAGAGCGCATAATTGAAGAGATTTGTGAAGCTAAGCTTCTTGCCATCTTATCATGCACACCACGAAAAGCACGAAGTTGCTCTTTAGAAACTCTGTTTGGTCGCTTAAAATCATAAAGCGTTACCTGTCGCTGTGGAAGGAGATTATCATCGGCACTCTCAAGTACCTCATCACCTTCATCTTCAACAACATCCAGTAGTGCGTCAATCTCTTCTTGGGAAAGTATATCTGCCATATTATGCTCCTATCCCATCGCGTATTTTCTTAATCACAGATTTGTGAATTTGTGAAATTCGAGACTCTGTAATACCTAAAATCTCACTAATTTCTTTGAGTGTCAACTCTTCAAAATAATACAACTGTATTACCATCTGCTCTCGCTCTTTGTATGTAGAGAGCACTTTTTTAATAACTTCAATAAGCTCTTCTCTCTCTATCTGTGCGAGTGCTGCACCCTCATCGCCAACTTGGAGTTGGTCATGAAGAGGCATTACCGTATAAATTGTAGAAGCAATCCGAGCATCATGCACTTTTTGGACATCTTCACCCAACATCTCAGCCAACTCTTCATCACTAGGCTCTTCATCATGCGTGAGCCGATACTCCTCCACTGCATAATCAATAGCTTTGATAAGTTTACGACTGGCACGACTGACGATATCCAAGCTTCTCAAATAATCAAGCATTGCACCATATACACG
This sequence comes from uncultured Sulfurimonas sp., assembly GCA_964499805.1. Classification (GTDB taxonomy): domain Bacteria; phylum Campylobacterota; class Campylobacteria; order Campylobacterales; family Sulfurimonadaceae; genus Sulfurimonas. Next base: position 916 of record CAZCMR010000128.1, on the reverse strand, counting down.
AGTTTTTGCATAACCCCAAAAAGAGTCATTAATGCTCTCATCATAACGGCGTGCAAGTTTGATTAACTCTTCTGTACCTATTGCGGAGAGGTCTGAAAAGTCTACAGAACTTGGGAGTCGTTCTTTGAGTCTATATGCCATTGCTTTTACTGCAGGAAGATACTGAATAGCCAGTTCATCTTCTTTATGTTTTAAGTCTTCAGTATATGCACTTATCATAACTTCTGTCCAGCAATATCATTTTGGTTCATTTTTATAGCCATATCTGTCAGCTTACACGCAGAGTCAATAAGTTTTTCACGCTTGTTAATCTCTTTTACAAAAATATCAAGTTCTGCTTCATGAACCTCTTTTGGAAAGTTATAGGCTTTTGCCGTGATGGTACGGTAATACAGGGCAATAATAACATGAGAAAAGAGATAAAAAAATGTCGTAATTAAAAATGTATAGGTAAAGAGTCCATCAGCATCAAATGATTTCAATATGCCAAAAATAATACCGACAAAAAAACCAAGTACTGTAAAAAAATAGACAAAATTCTCACCTAACATCACTACCCCAGTTTATCAAAAATGTTCCATTAAACGCCTAAAAAGGCCTGAGAGTCCACTCTCATCTGATGTAACTAGCACGTTGCGTTCCAGCTTGGCAGCAATTTTAGCTGCAATTTGTTCTATATCTTTTGTTGCAATTGATGATGGATAAAGGGCACTAAAGAGTGCTCTTTGTTTAATTGAGTTGGCAACTTTTGCATCACTGTTTATCTTTCCTAAAAGTTTTAAGTCCAATCCTCCACCAATATTTGCATCTGCTACTTTTTTAATCTTTTCAAAAACCGCAACTGCCTCACGCTCATTTTTAACCTGGTTCATAATCATACCAATATCATCGCGTAGTGTTGCAATTGTCTTAATAG
>CAZCMR010000127.1:0-3587 GCA_964499805.1 uncultured Sulfurimonas sp. | reverse complement strand
ATCGGAAGTGTTATGCAACACATCGAAGAAGCAGGAATCCACTCAGGAGACTCTGCTTGTTCACTTCCTCCGGTAAATCTTACACAAGAGATGATAGAAAAGGTTGAACAACAAACGAAAACCATCGCACTTGGTCTTCAAGTGGTCGGACTTATGAATGTGCAGTATGCGATTTATAAAGATGAAATTTACCTTATCGAAGTAAACCCTAGAGCATCAAGAACTGTTCCTTTTGTCTCTAAAGCTACAGGTATGCCTCTTGCAAAAGTTGCTACTCGTGTAATGATGGGCGAAACACTCGAGAGCTCTTTAGCATACTATGACAAATATGACATCGTTGAGGAACATAATGGTCTTCGCCGTCCAAAACTCAAAGGCCATGTATCTGTAAAAGAGGCGGTATTTCCTTTCCATAAACTCTATGGTGCGGACTTGGTACTCTCTCCAGAGATGAAATCAACAGGTGAAGTTATGGGAATCAGTAAAAACTTCGGTGTAAGTTTTGCCAAAGCACAACTAAGTGCAGGAAATAAAATCCCGACTACAGGAACATGTTTCCTCTCTTTTGTTGATACAGATAAAGAGCATGCCGCTGAAATCGGTCACGGTCTTATTAAACATGGATTTACGCTTGTAGCAACAAAAGGGACACAAAAAGCACTGGAAGATGCAGGGGTTGAGTGTAGCCTTGTACTTAAAATTTCAGAAGGACGTCCAAATATCGAAGACAGTATGAAAAATGACGAAATTGCAATGGCTATCAATACTTCAGATAACAACACAAGTAAAAAAGATGCAGTTGTTATCCGTCAAGAAGTTCTTAAACGCAATATTCCATACTTTACAACTCTTAGCGCAGCTAGAGCTCTCATCCTTGCTTTGGATGAGATGGAAGATGAGCAATGGTCAACATCAACAGCACTTCAAGACTTTCTCGTATAAAACAAAAAGTCATCCTTACCCAGACCGATACAACGGTCGGATTTTTGTCCCAAAATGGGACAAAACTCGCACATATAAAATCACGAAGCTCCAATAAACCATTTATAAAAGTCTATAGAGATTTCAAAACTTTACAAGAAGATGGAATTCGCATACCAAACAGACAAAAAAAACGCCTCAGAAGAGCCAAGAAAAGTAGTTTTATCATAAACAACAACTCTTTTCGAGTAGCACCCTTCTCTTTACACTCAAGCATTTTAAGAGTCTTTACATGGAGTTACTCTACATCTGCCAATGAGAGTGGCAAAAACTATGCCCGACTCTTTTGTGAAGAAAAAGCTGATATAATTGTAGAAGATAAGATGGGATTGTATGAGAGCGATGCATCTAAACTCTATAAAATCAACAATAGTAAAACAGTGAGGTTACGATGACAAAGTTAGTGCAGGCTTTTTTAAGTGGTGTATTTTTTACTTTTATTCTGGATTTTTTCATTATTTTAGGTATAAAGCTAAACTATATTGATCCACATAATATAGATATCTACTACAATATTTTATTTGCAGACCATCAAAATATCTTTATTTTTCTCTTTTTTACCATTATTATCGGATATCTTGTAAGCTATGCATCTACAAAGAGTGCACTTATTGGTATTGGATTACTTTTCATGCTCTCTTTCTCTACACTTATTCCTCCTGTAGGAGAAGCTGTTGGTGAGTTCATTCTTCTTAAAAAAGAGATAACACTTAAAACAAAAAAATTCTCTTATCATGGAGATATACTTTATGATGGAAGAAAAAAGGTTACCTTCTATGACTATAAACTGAAAAAAGTTATAATTCTAAATAAAAATAAAATAATAGGTGAATATTAGATGATAAGAAACAGACATATATCTTCCATTGCAAGTGGAGTTGCTCTAGGTACGGCAGGAGTAATTATGATGAGTGCACTCAGTGGATGTGAACAGAAACAACAAGAAGCACAAAACAAATTTTTAGTAATTGAACAACAAGCAAACGGAAAATATGTTGTCATAGAAGAGATGCCGACAGAAGGACCTTCACGGGCTATCATTCGCGAAAAAGATGCTGATGGCAGAGTAACAGAGCGTTTTATGAATGAAGCAGAGATGAAAGCTCTGGCAGAACAGGAGTACCAAAAAGTACAAAACGGGACAAGTGAGACTATCCAAGACAATGGCGGAAGTGCCGGTATGGGACTTGCAGGTACAATCTTAGCCGTTGCCGCTGGAAGTCTGCTTGGTAATATGATAGGAAATGCCTTGATGAACAATAAAAGCTTTGCAAGAAATGCCGGCAGTGCAAACAGAAGTGCATACAGCCGTTCAGCATCTTCTAAAGCATCTAAAGCCAAAAGCAGTAGAAAAAGTTTTTTTGGAGGAAGTTCTAAACGTTCCTCAAGTAGAAGCGGTGGCTTCTTTGGAGGTTAAAAAATGCTAAGTACACAAAAACTAAACGCAATAGATGATGCAACTTTAGAAGAGATAGGTTTCACTTGGCATACCGACAGTGACGGCAGCAAATATGTAAGTAATGAGCTTGTTCAGGTGAAACAAGAGGAGGCTGATGCCTACTATGAAGCTGTAAATGCTATCTACGATATGTATGTCGAAGCAGCTGAATATGTTATAGCCAATGATCTCTTTTTTGATTTGGGTATCCCTTTTAATCTTGTTGAAGCCATCAAAAAATCTTGGGAAAATGATGTACATTGGCATATTTACGGGCGTTTTGATTTAGCAGGTGGTATAGATGGCAAACCTATAAAACTCATAGAGTTCAATGCTGACACGCCAACAGCCCTTTTTGAAACGGCACTTTTACAATGGGGGATTTTAAAATCCAACAATATGGATGACGAAAAGCAGTTTAACAATGTCTATGAGGCTATCAGTGATAACTTTAAAAGACTAGTGACCCTTTTTGATGATACAAGTACATTTGATGAGCATTATGACGGATGGAAAATTCTTTTCTCATCTATAGAGGGAAATGATGAAGAAGAGGCAACAACAAGACTCTTACAGCAGATGGCAACTGATGCCGGTTTTGTAACGCATTTTGAGTATCTTAACAATGTTCATTTTGATGAAAATGGTATCTATGATGCAGATGAAAATGCTTATGAGTACTGGTTTAAACTTTACCCATGGGAAGATATAGCCACAGATGAACCGGAACTTGCAACTACACTGACAAACATTATACTTAACCAAAAAGCTATTATTTTAAATCCTGCATATACCCTGCTGTTTCAATCCAAAGGTATGATGGCAGTTTTGTATGAACTCTTTCCTGATTCACCTTACCTTCTTCAAACATCATTTGAACCGTTAGAGGGTATCAAACAAGTTGAAAAACCAGTATTTGGCAGAGAAGGAGCAAATACTTCTATCATAAACGCAAATGGCAGTGTTGCATCGCAAACAGACGGTCCATATGAGAACTATAAGAAAGTCTACCAAGAGTATGTAGAATTTCCTACAGATATGCATAACTCAAAATACCAAGCCGGCGTATTCTTTGCTTATGAAGCATGTGGACTATCTTTTAGAAAAGGTGGAGATATTTTAGACAATATGAGTAAATTTGTGGGGCATGTGCTTGTCTGATTAAAGG
>CAZCMR010000126.1:0-3605 GCA_964499805.1 uncultured Sulfurimonas sp. | reverse complement strand
GGTCTTACAAAAAAAGAACAAGTGGCTATATAGGAAATGGTAAAAATGCCATAGCACTTGCCATTCAACGCGCTCCTGGTGGAAGTGTTTTAGATGTCAGTAAAGCAGCACGAGCTGAGATGGCAAAACTCCAACAAGAGTATCCAAACATAAACTTTGAAATATCTGACACACAAAGAGACTTAATTGAGCAGGCAAATGACAATATGCTTGAAGCTCTGCGTGATGCTGTTATCTATACACTTTTAGTGATTATGATATTTTTGGGAAATTTCCGTGCGATTATTGCTGCGGGGCTTTCTATTCCTATGGTGTTTTTCTCAACAATGGCTATTATCTGGCTTACAGGTGGAGAGCTTAATATCGTTATCTATACTGCTATTATTTTAGCACTTGGGATGCTGACAGATGATGCCGTCGTTGTACTTGAAAACATTGAAAGGCATTTAACAGAGGGGCATGAAAATCTTGAAGATGCCATCACCAAAGGGACAAAAGAGGTCTTGAGTCCTGTATTTGCAGGAACTATTGCAACTATTGCGATCTTGTTTCCACTTATGTTCGTAGGTGGATTCCCGGAAAAAATCTTCAAACCTTTGATTGAGACACTTATTATAGCCCTTATCGTAAGTTGGTTCTTATCTATTACTTTTATTCCTTTACTCTCAAAGCAACTCTATAAAAATGGTGTAGGCAAAACCAAAATAGAGGGATATTTTGAGTGGTTTTACCAAAATACAATCGGTCGTTTGGTTTCGCCATATGTAGGCATTATCAAATTTTCAAACGGAAAGTTCTATTTTTTACGAAGAATGATGCTTACTATGGGTGTTATTGCTGTTTTAATATTGAGTATGAAAAACATTATGCCGACAATCGGTAAAGATGCAATGCCTCCGATGGATACAGGAATCATCAAAGCGCAAATTGCATTTAGTTCCAATGAAACAGTTGATAGTGCTGAAAAAAAGCTCCAACCTCTGCTTGCATGGCTGAAACAACAACCATGGTTTAAAATGAGTTCTGTTGCCTTTGGTACGGAACCGGGTGTACTTAGTCTGGGCAGCGGGAACCTGCCATCTGAAGCAACAATCACGATAAACGCAGTAAACCGTTTTGAAAGAAAGCAAACTATGTGGCAGCTTGAAGATATCATACGAGATAAAATTTCTCACCTTGAAGGAATTAAACGCAATGATGTATTTGATTTTGGTGCGACCGCACTCTCAAGTATCAAAGCGACAGTTGATGTGCGTCTCAGTTCTCCATTTGTTGATGGCTTGGCTAATGATGCACAAAGAGTTAGCAAAGCTGTTCAAAGCGTACATGGACTGACTTCTGTCTCAACAAGTTGGGACAAAGACTTTATGGAAGTTGAGCTTAATATTGATGAGAACAAAGCCTTAAGCTATGGAGTAACTCCTTATCAGATTGCTATGCAACTCCCTATCAAAGGAGAGATAATAGGTCTTAATGCAAATCTTGAGTCAATGAACACACAATTTGTAAGACTCTACCTAAAAGGTAAATTCTCTAAAAATATTGAGACGTTAAAACTTTTACCTATAGTAACACCTTCAGGTGAGATTCCTCTCTCTGCATTGGCAACATTAAAGCGCCATCTCACTTTTGCAAAAATAGAAAGAGACAAGATGCTTTACAGTATTGATGTTAATGGTTACCGTGCAAAAAGACCTGTTACTCATCTTACAGATGATACGGAGGCTGCTTTAAAAGATGTGAAACTTGATGGTGTTGTGGTAACGCAATCCGGAGATATTGCACAGATTCATGATAGTTTTGCACGAATGTTAAAAGCGATAGGACTTGGTGTTATTATCCTTATTATGACACTGATTGCTATTTACAAGTCAGTTCGTATGGCATTTATTATGATTTTGGTACTTCCACTTTCACTTATTGGTGCTGCGTGGGGGATGTTACTTTTTGGAAAACCAAGCTGTATGCCAAGCTTGTTGGGAATACTTTTACTCTTTGGTATCATCATTAAAAATGCAGTACTCTTGATAGACTTTTATCAAGCCTACAGAGAGAAAGGCGAATCACCGTTTGAGAGTGCTCAAGAAGCTGTACGTGTACGTTTTAGACCTGTTATGATGACTGCGTTTGGAACGATTGCAGGAATGATACCTATCGCACTAGAACAGGCTGTCGGCTTAGAGAGACTCAGTCCTTTGGCTGATGTAGCTATTGGCGGCTTACTGATTGGAACACTCTTAACACTTGTCTATATACCAATGTATGCGTATATCTTTGACAGAGACAACAAAAGAACAAATCCGATTAATAAAATAGAAGAAGTACTAGAGTAACAGTGAAATATAACTTATCTTTTAAACAAAATTTAATATACCAGGAGAATAAAAATGAATGTACCGACACCAGAACAAGTTGAAGCAATGATGATAGAAAAGATGGGAGCACTTCCGCAAAGTCTTAACAGTGCAAAAGCAATAGATCCAAGATTTTTAATAGAACAGGCAATGAGCAGCAAATTCAGTGTTCAAGATGAAAAAAATCCATTTGATCCAAAAACATCTATGATGATTGCACTCTCAGCAGCAATCGCTCTTGGAAGCGAAGAGTGTATTTTAGAACAAACAAAAATGTTGAAGAAAATGGGAATAACGAAAGAAGAATTAGCATTTCTAGTTCGGATTGTAAAACATTCACAAAGTAGCATCGTTATGGCAAATGCAAAAACTGCATTTGATGCATTTGAGGGATAATTATTATCAGAGTATATGCTACTATACTCTTTCATAAAAAAACAGAAGAGGGAAATTAATGAAAGATTTTTTTACTTACGGTGAAAAGGTTCCGGGCTATGAAGTAAGAGTTTTAAATGAAAGAGAAGCAAGAGCAGCTGCGGCAATACTCTTTGTCGGTGCTTTTTTAGGACTTGTTAATGGTGTAATGCTGGGAACGGCAGTATTTTCAAAATACTTTGTCACCTTTTTTGCGATTGATTTTACTATGAGAGTTATCCAGCCCCGTTATGCTCCCAGTCTGTTACTTGGGCGCTTTTTTGTACAAAACCAGACACCGGAATATGTAGGAGCAACACAAAAACGCTTTGCATGGGCACTTGGTTTTATCTTGGCATGGCCAATGTTTTACTATCTTGTCATTGATTTTCAACCAAACCCTATTAAAGTGCTTGTCTGTCTTATCTGTATGGCACTGCTCTTTTTTGAAGCAGCCTTTTCCATCTGTTTAGGATGTAAAATCTTCAGTCTCTTTAAAAAAGAGGAACTCACACATTGTCCCGGTGGTGTTTGCGAGATGAAAATTAAAGAGCCTATCCAAAGATTTACACCGGCACAAAAAATCATTGTCACACTTACTGCGTTTATCATGTTCTATGGAGTCTATGCCTACTTTACGAAACTCCCCGACAGAACAATGCTTAGTAAAAAGATAAAAGTACTGATGATGAGTGACGAAGAGCTACAAAGACTAGAAGATGCAAAAGCTGATGCAGAGTTTGAAGAGGATGATTTCTAAACTACATAAAGAAAAAGACTAAAGTCCATTACCCCACATATGCATCTTTTTTGCCATAACCAGGTCATACTCAGGCA
>CAZCMR010000125.1:0-3608 GCA_964499805.1 uncultured Sulfurimonas sp. | reverse complement strand
TCTTTAAGACCTTTACCAGCTTTAAATTTAGGAACCATTTTGTCTTGAGTAGTGTATGTCTTATCAGTACCCGGAACTTTACCGCTTTTTCCTTTTTGTAAAACAGCTGCGAAATTACCAAAACCTACTAAAGAAACATCTTCACCTTTTACCAGTGCTTCAATCACTGCTTCTGTGAATGCTTTGATGGCATTTTCTGCTTCTACTTTAGTCTTGTATTCACCGTGCTTTTGAACGAGTTCAACGAATTGCGCTTTATTCATAGAATTACCCTTGGATTAAAATTTTTCCGAATTAAAAATTCAGCTAGATATACTTTATAGTTTATTTGCTTAAATTTTTCTTCTTTTTAGATAAATCGAGGAAAAAATGTATTATTTTAGTCTCTTTGAGTCCATAATTAGGCTGTTTCAAGCCTTTTGTTATATCTTGACCTGTAAAGTTTGAAAATATTAAAATAGAAATGTTTTTAATTTTTTGGAGTTTTGAAGCATTGTGAATTGTGAGAAATACATCGTCAAGTCCATCTCTCTCATCTTGTGTTAAAGCGCCCATTATTTTTTCTCCTCTAGCTTGTTAATTTTTCGAACTGCGCGGATAATCTCATCATCATCTAACTTCCCTAACATTTTCATAACTACAGCCGCAGCCTGGGGTTTTGCACGTCCAAGTTTCCAGTCTTGGTATGTACGCATAGATATACCAAGTTCATTGGCCATATCTTTAAGCGATATTTTTCTGCCATTGTTCTGAGACTCAATCGAGTTATGAAGAATATTAAAGAGATCATCAATTTGCATAAAGCAGATTATACGGTTTATATACTTAAATATACATTTTTAATTATTATAAAATATAAACAATGTATTAAATAGTATATAAAAAATATTAAACATAAAATAAATACAATAAAATAATAGATATAGATTATAAAATGCACGGTATTCCGTGTTTTATTGATATAAAAAAAGGCTTCAAAGAAGCCTGAAATTTTTTGTTTTACTTAGATTTTTTTTAATTAGATAGAGAGAGTGAAATGGCTGGAGGTTGTAAGATGATAATGTCATCTTTTATTTCAATATAAAAAGGCTCATAGTGTTTGCTTTGTGTTTTATAGCTGAGTTGATGCTCTTCATCAATAGTAAAAGTAATTGTATTAAGCCCTCTAAAAGGGTGTTTTACCGTTATTGTAGCGTACTTGTATGAGTCTTGAATTTTTTTAATCTCATCTTTTTTTTCTTGGATTTTTTGTTTGATGCTCTTTACATTTTCTGGATGAAAACGCTCGGCTTGTCGTTTTTTATATCGTAGCTCCTCTATCTCTTTTTGAATATATTCAATTTTGGAAAGGATAACAGGTACTTTTTTGTAGTTTATTTCAAAAAGGTTGTCTTCTCCACTTACAAGATCTACAGTGATAGAGTTTGTTGCGTAAACTTTAAGGTTGCTTTTGACCTGTTTTATAATGACATCTTGCGCATAAACAGAACCGCTAAGAGAGTGCTCTATAGTTGCTTTTGTTGCGTGAACAACGCCGCCTTCTAGAAGTTTTATATTGGCTTCATGACAGCGCAGAGTTCCTTTATGTCTGTTTATTTTTGCATATTTTGCAAATTGCTTAGACTCCTGATGTGTAGCACCCTCAATCTCTAAATATTTTGCTTCAAGCGTACTTTTTGCTCCCACGAAACCATCAACATGAATATTTTCACTACTTAGTGCAACACCTTCGCCAATAGAGTCTTTTGTTATATCATGCTGTTTTATAAGAAGTTCTATATTGTTTCTCTCTTCATCGGAGTCGAGAATGCTTTTGTTGCGTGAGACTTCATTGAGGCGCAGGGTATTGTCTACAGCTAGTGTTTTATCGTCAAAGTAAACATATCCTTTTTGTTTTGCTTTGTATTTTTTAGTAAATTCATCCTCTTCTATATAGATTGATTGAGTATCTATCTTGGCTTCAAGATCACTGATTCTTTTTGCCGTATCACTGTTGATATACTCTCCATAAGCATTGAGTCCGTTTTTACCAAAAATAGGTTTTTTGTATTCAACAAGAACTTCATCAGCTTCAACTTCGACAACCATCCCTTTTTTCTCTTTTTGTTTAAACCAGTAGATGAGTTTTGCGTCACGTGCTAAAACCGGCTCAATCCCATCAAAAAGAGGAATTTTTACCTTTTTTATAAATTTTTTTGCATAGATATATTTTACAAGTGTTTTGAGTGCCTTTTTAAGAGGCTCATCAAAGATTTTAACAAGCATTCCATGATAGGCTTTTATCTTGTTTATCTCTTTATAAAGAAGGTTAAGCAGCTCTACGGGCTTGTACTTTGCAGCAGGGATTTTAGACTCAGGAGATAGTATGAGTTTGGGATGTGTGGCAAACTTGCCATACTCTATGTTATAAAGAAGTTCGATCTCTTTTTTTTTGGTGTGTTTGAGGGTTATTGTATATATCTGTGTAAATGAGATGTGTTCATTGAGGATTTTTTCTTTATCAAGATAGTTTTTTAACACATCGTTATTAAAAAGAGTAAAAGAGTCAATGGTAAGACTCTTAAGGAGTGTATCGACATTGTTGAGGGTAAAGTCCGCCTCTGAGGGTGGAATGAGATGCTTGGCAATAAACTTCTCAATAGCAGGCTTTATATGTTTTGTTTTGAGTATTTCGTTTTGAATATGAGCCATTTTTTAATACTCTAAAAGATCGCTGTAGTCATATTTTGAAAAGTTAAGATAGAGTTTTCCATTTTTTTTGATGATGCGTATATCTTTATCATAAACAGCTAAGAAGCGCTTTTTAATAATCTTTCTTTGGTATGGCTCAAGGTCGAGTGTTTTGAGATATGTTTTTAACTCAACAATCTCATCCTCTTTTTTATCTTCTGTTTCTTTTTCAATATCTTGTCTCTCTATCGGTTCTACTTCATGCTCGGTAGTGCTATTGTGTGTTTTTTGTGTTATGAGTTGGGTATTGAGAAGCTCTAAGATGTTTTTTAACTGCTCATCTTTTTTAGCATAGACCTGTTCTATTTTACTCATCTCATCACGGAGCATTTGCTCTTTATCATCAATGAGTTTGTCAATTTTACTCTCTAAGTGGGCGATTTTTTCTTTGAGTTGCTGGTTCTCTTTTTGGTAGAGAGCGATGACCATAGCCACTGTTGTCTTTGGTTTTGAAATAGTTTTTTCTGCAGTGCCTGCATCTTGCTTTTGCATCTGTTGCTCTTTTTGGATTTTTTGGTGCTTGTCACTGTTGAGTGAACTGCGAGGAACGATGATGTAGGTTGTTCCATTCTCTATGATATAGTTGAGTTTTTTGTTTTTGAGTTTAGAGTGTATCATCTCTTTGGACATTTTAAAATGTTTAGAATACTCCTCAAGGGTCAATCTCATACTATATCCTTCATCTAAAATTTATATTTTGGTGGTGTAATTATACCTGATTTTCCAAGCCACATAAGATGGCTATGATAAGGCATTTTATCATAAAGTTGTTTTAAAAGAACAATATAATATAATAGCTCTAATAAATTTTTTAGGATAAGTGAAATGAGTAAAGGTATTTTAGATCTTGTAAAACCGGGTGTACTTTTTGGTGAGGA
>CAZCMR010000124.1:0-3627 GCA_964499805.1 uncultured Sulfurimonas sp. | reverse complement strand
AAGCAATTCATTTTCACTCTCTAAGTATTGATAATATTATAAAAGATAATATTGTAATGGGAAATATTGAAGATATAGTAAATGATTCTAAACGAGATAGAATAGAAGCAAATGAAATTGTCGGTAATTATTGGGATAACTATATAGGATTTGATAACAATGGTGACGGTATAGGGGATACTCCACATAAAGTATATAGATATGCTGATCAACTCTGGATATATAACAATAATGTGAAGTTTTTTTATGGTTCTCCGGTAATATCATTGCTCAATTTTTTAGCAAAATTAGCTCCGTTTTCTAAACCTTTGTTTTTAATGGAAGACAAAAAACCAAAAATGTATAAAGCACTTTAATAAAGGATAATTATGGCAAAAAAAGTACAAACAGACAGAAGAGAATTTGTTAAATATTCTACTCTAGGTGTCTTGGGTCTTGTTTTAGGTGGTGGTATAGTTTTTAGTCCTTATCTTAAAGGGAAAGAGAATAAGCTTAGACCACCGGGAGCAGTACCTGAGAAAGATTTTTTAGCACTATGTATTAAATGTGGGCAATGTTTACAAGTATGTCCATATCACTCTATAAAATTAAATGATATAAATGCAGGACATGGAGAGGGAACCCCTTATATAGATGCTGATGAAAGAGCTTGTTATGCCTGTAACGCTGTTCCTTGTGTTTTGGCATGCCCGAGTGGTGCACTAGATCATAAAACGGAAAAGGCTGAGGATATTAAAATGGGAATTGCTGTATTAGAGTTTCCAGATACCTGTTTGGGTATTAGTCGTACACCAATTCCAGAAGGTTATGATAATAAGATGCTGGCCTTTACAAAATCTGTAAGAAATGTAACACCTGAAGAGGAAGAGCTGCTTAAAAAGTTTATGGGTCGAGAAGGAGAAGCATGTAATTTATGTGCAGAGATGTGTCCTGTACCAAATCCTTTGAGTGCTATATCTATGGTACCAGACGCAAAAGGTGGACAAAGACCGGAAATTTATGATGGCTGTATAGGTTGTGGTGCATGTCAAGATGTCTGCCCTACTTCAAGACCTTCCATTGTTGTGAAACCGAGAATGACGTATGATGAATATTACGGAAATAAAAGTTAAGGGAAAATTATGGAATTGAGTAGCTTAGGTATATACAAGAAGAACTTTTTTATAGCATCATCTTTTTTGATAGTTGTTGGTTTTTCCGCATGTGGAGACAAACAAGAGTCTAATGAGAAGAGTGATACTGTAGTGTCAACGACAAGTAAAAGTAGTCCAAAAATAGAAGTGGTTGCAAACAGTAATGAGTATGCTCTTAAAGTGAAATCAGACAAAGAGAATATTGAAAAAGGAAAATCTGCCAATAAAAATTCATTTTATTATGATTACGGTGAAAAAAGTGAGTATGACCAAAATGCACAGCCTGCAAATGAAGATGCTTCAGTCAGGGTGCGACCAAGAACAGTATTAGATGCTCAAATGCATATTAGAAGTCCTTATGAACGTGTACAAATCTCTTTGTTATCAAGACAGTTAAGCCCTACATTTAGATTAAAATGTTCAGCCTGCCATGATGATTATGCAAATGGTGTTCTTGGACCATCACTTCTTGGACGGGATGCTGATTATATTTATAATAAAATAGCTGCTTTTAAAACTGGAAAAAAGAAGAATGTGTTTATGAATGACTTGATTCATAATATGAGTGATAAAGAGATAAGAGAGATTGCTCAAGATATATATAACTTTAATTTACAAATTCAAAAGATAAGGAACAGATAAATGAAAAATATAATAGCAGGATTCTTTACACTGTTGACACTTGGTCTGATGGCATGGGTGGCTTCCAATGGTGGTGCTTATAATGGCGGAGAGGCTGGTAAAATTATTCAAGATTTGGGTAACAGACAAGCCAGTAAGACAACACATAATGCACCTAAAGAAAAAAGTGATAGAGAAAAAGAGAATGAAGCCCTTACTGCGCTTAGAGATAAGGCAGGTAATGTTGGTAGCTTTAAAGTAAGTGATGAGTATAAAAGTAAGTGTTCATCGTGTCATGGTGTAGATGGTAGCGGTATGCAGTATGGTAAAAAACTGATGGGTCCTAAACTCTTTGGAGAAAATGCTGATGAAATCTACAAAAAACTGGATGATTTTAAAGCAGGTAGAAAAGAGAATATGATTATGAGAGGTCTTTTGTTACATTTGTCACAAGATGATTTAAAAAGATTGGCAAAAGAGATAGGAGAATTTCCGGCACGAAAAAAGGCGCTTGAAGATTCTAAAAAATAGGGTAAGGTAATGGATAAGTATAATAGTAGAGAGACCATAAAAAGAACATCGTTTTTATCAACATTTTTTACTACAACAAAAGATGGGAAGAAGAGGTTAAGTATTCGCGCAAAAAGATGGATTGTTGTTATCTCTGTTCATCTGCTGTTTTTCCTCTCTTTTGCTATTGATATACAAACGTTAGAAGGCACATTGAACGGTTCAAGATTTTTGGGTTTTCATTTGATTGATCCTTTCACCACTCTAGAGATGTTTATGGCAGAACATCATCTGCATATAAATATCATTATTGGAGTGAGCACTATCACGGTGTTTTATCTATTAGTTGGTGGTCGCAGTTATTGTGCCTGGGTATGTCCATATGGGATACTCAGTGAAATCGGCGAGAAGTGGCACAATACTTTGGTCACAAAAAAAATTATTAAAGATAGAAACTTTGACCATCGTATTAAATACTTTTTTTGGGCAATATTCTTGATACTGGCGTTTACAAGCGGCTATTTGGTCTTTGAAACATTTAGTGTTGTGGGGATATTAAGCCGTACTATTGCGTATGGTTGGAGTCTATCTTTGGTTTGGGTTTTGATAGTATTCGCTTTTGAAGTCTTCTTTGCTCGTCGGGCATGGTGTACATATATCTGTCCTATTGGTACCACTTATGGAATGATAGGAAAAGTTTCTGCATTACGTGTAGAGTGGAATGATAATTGTGATCACTGTATGGTTTGTAGTGATGTCTGTTTTGAAAATCAGGTTTTAGAGATCACAAAAGCCAAATATGATAAACAAAGAGAAGAAGAGGGCATTACACATGAGTATATTACAGGTGCTGATTGTACGCTTTGTGGACGCTGTATAGATGTTTGTCATGCAGATGCTTTGAATTTTGATTTTAGATTAAAAAGCTTGGTATAAATATGATAAAAATTACAAATCTTACAAAGAAATTCGGTACAAATATTTCTCTTGATAGTATTACATGCGAGTTTAAAAAAAATGAATCAATAGCTTTAATGGGAGCAAACGGTGCGGGTAAAACAACACTTGTTCGCTCCATCATGGGTTATTATCATCCAAACGCAGGTGAAGTGCTTATTAACGGGCTTAACCCTATTAAAAACCGTCTTGATGTTTTAAATCATATCAGTTTCGTACCACAGTTGCCACCTCCTATAAAGCTCAGTATTCATGAACTGATGGAGTATGTTGCTGTAAGTGCGAAAGTAGATAAAGAGTTGATGAAACATTACGCAAATGAGATGAAACTTGATATTAATGCAAATTTAAATAAATCATTTTTTAAACTCAGTGGTGGAATGAAGCAAAAACTTCTTATTGCCAT
>CAZCMR010000123.1:0-3629 GCA_964499805.1 uncultured Sulfurimonas sp. | reverse complement strand
CATAGTTTTCTATTAGCTCATCTACTTTTTTCGGTTTGCTGAAGAGATAACCCTGCCCAATATCACAGCGTACATCCTGCAAGAAGCTCTCTTGTTCTTTTATCTCTATTCCTTCTGCTACGATTGCATAACCAAGTGTTTTTGCAAGTGCTATAATCGCTTTGATAATGACATTGTTAGAACTCTCTTCTCCTATATCATCAACAAAAGATTTATCTATTTTAATGGTGTCAACCGGTAGATCTTTGAGGTATGCCATAGATGAGTAGCCGGTTCCAAAGTCATCTATGGAGATTTTAAAGCCTTTATCTCGAAACTTTTGTAATAGTTGCATATTTTGTATTGTCTGTTCCATCATAAAGCGTTCGGTTATCTCTATTTCAATATCACAAGCGTCAAGCTTGTATCTGTGAGCTATTGCTAAAAAATTCTCAAGCAGATGAACCTCTCTAAATTGGATACTTGAGACATTGACTGCAATATACTCTAGATGAAGTCCTGCATCTCTAAACCTGCAAAGTGCCTTACAGCTCTCTTCAAAAACAAAGTAACCTATCTTAATAATAGCTCCGCTGTCTTCTGCTATTGGAATAAACTGATCAGGCGGCACGAAACCAAGCTTTTCATTCTCCCAACGTATAAGAGCCTCTGCTGAGATAATCTGTGAGGTTTTTAGTGAGTATTGCGGTTGAAATACCATATACATTTCATTATTGCTTAGAGCATTGTGTAGTTCCATATCAATATCAAGCTTTCTTTGAATCTCTTTTGAGAGGTCTTGGGTGTAGTATCTATAACTGTTTTTACCTTCATCTTTTGCCAGATACATTGCACTGTCTGCATGCTTGATAAGTGTTTGAATATCATCACCATTGTCAGGATAGAGGGATATACCAACACTTGCAGTTGTAAGTAGCTTATGTTTATCAATCTCTATAGGGTGTTGCAATGTGTCAACAATGTTGTTAGCAACAAGAGCAGCATCGCTTGGGGATGTGATATTTTCAAGTATGATAACAAACTCATCTCCACCCCATCTTGCTATAAAGTCGCTCTCACGCAGTAGAGATTTTAGTTTTTTTGCAACATTTACAAGAATCTTATCTCCAATATCATGTCCTAATGTATCATTAATGACTTTAAAGCGATCAAGGTCAACAAAGAGCAGTGCCAAAAGAGTGTTGTTTCGTTTGGCGGTAGAGATGGCATGTTTGAGATACTCTTCAAAGTTAATACGGTTATACAGACCTGTAAGAGGGTCATGAAAGGCTAAATAGTCTGCCTTTGCCTGAGAGCTCTCTATCTCACGCAGATCTGTCTGAATGGCAGTGTAGTTAATAACTTCACCTTTATCATCAAGAATACGCTTAATGGTACTCCACACAGGAATAAGCTCACCGTTTTTGGTTTTGTTGATGATTTTTCCACGCCATATTCCGTTTTCTTCTAACTGCTGCCACATCTCTTTGTAAAAATCTTCACTTTGCTGTTTTGAGTGTAAAAACTGAAGAGATTTGCCTTCTACCTCTTGAGGAGCATAGCCATAAATTTTGCTAAATGCAGCATTAATTGAGACTACTTTAGCATCTTTGTTTGCGATAATTATTGCTTCTTCCGTATTTTCAAACACGCTTGCAGCCTGTGCAAGTTTTTGATTTTGTTCTACGTATTTGGTAATGTCTAATTTAAGAGCAAGGTATCCCAGAAGCTTACTGTTTTGAATAAGAGGGACTATAGATGCTTCTTCATAAAAAAGAGAACCGTCTTTTCGTTTATTGATAAACTGTCCTTCCCATTTTTGACCCTGTGCAAGTTTGTCGTTGAGCTCTTTATAGAACTCTTTACTTTGCATTCCTGATTTGAGAATATTTGGGTTTTTGCCAAGTACCTCTTTTGCTTTATAGCCAGTTGTTTTTTCAAAAGTTTCATTGGCATAAGTGATGTGTTTATCAACATCGGTAATAACAACAGTGTTATCACTGTGTTCAATAGCAAACTTAAAGGCATAAAGTTCTTGTTTTGTTTTGACTGATTTTAGATGTGAGAAAATGAGAAAAACAAGTAAAAAGACAGTAAGTGCAAAAAAGATTGACGCAATGAGTGTTTGGTTAAATATATCTTCATCATACTCTTTTTTCAATATATTTTGTAACTCCTGCAGCTTATTATCAAGAGTGTCATTTTGAATATCATAAGAGACGGATTTTAATTCTGAGATAGTGTCTAACATCAGTTTTGAATGTATGTAAAAAGTATGAAGATATGGATTTTTATATTTTTTAGAAAGTTTTTGAAGTTTTTGTATAGATTTGTGAATGGTTTGTTTGTCAATATAGTTGGTAGTAGTATATTTTAAAAGATAAAAAAGAAGTTCATTGACCACATATTTTGCCCTTAACGGTAGTGAGATGTCTTTGGCAATTGTTGTTTGAAGATCAAAAAGAAAATGAGTGCTGTTAATAAGAGAAGAGTTTTTTGCTTTAAAATACTCTAAGTTGTCTATTTTATTTTGGTACTCTTTTGATATGGCATCAAGAAGTTTTTGTATTTGTATATTTTCTTGATCATAAACTGCTATATGCTTTTTTAGTTGATGGAAAATTCTTTCAAAATTCTTCTCTTTTTCATCTATATTGTCATAATTACTAAATTTATTGGTAGCAAGTGAAAAGTTCTTCATCTCTTTGTTTAAAAGTTGCAAGCGCACCAAGTCAGTATTTATTTTGCTGTAGTGATTCATCTTTTTTTCTATGGTAAAGACATAAGCAAATAAGATTATTATAAAAAGAACAAATATAGAGAGAATAAGTGTGGTTTTGTCTATTTTTTTAAAAAACTGTATCATTTTGGCTCAATACTTTTAGGTAGTTCGCCGTTAAGAGAGTGTAAAAAAGCAAGAATTTTCTCTACCTCTTCATCGCTGATATCTCTGCCAAGTTGATACTGTGCCATAAGCAAAACTGCCTCTTTTAAGTTATAAGTTCTTCCGTCATGAAAGTAGGGAGCCGTCTTTTCGATATTTCGAAGTGTGGGTACTTTAAAGTAGTACTTGTCACGCTCTTTTTTTGTAACATTAAAACGTCCCAGTTGTGTTGAGTTAGTATCTTTAAAGAGACCAAACTTATTGTAGAGATTTCCGCCAAGGTTTATGCCGTGGTGGCAGGAGATACACCCTTTTGTTTTAAAGAGCTCGTAACCCTCTTTTTGTTTCTGCGTGAGCGCATCTTTATCACCTCTGAGATATTTGTCAAAAGGAGCGTTTGGGGTGATAAGTGTCTTTTCATACTCGGCAATGGCATCAGCAATATTCTCTTTTGTAATGCCATCTTTGTAGATTTGTGAAAAAAGTTTATTGTATCTGCTTTTTTTGAGTTTTGGAATGAGCTCTTTAAAAGTAAAGCCCATCTCAACAGGGTTTTCTATCGGTCCGGCAGCCTGCTCTTTGAGTGTTTTTGCTCGACCGTCCCAAAACTGCCAGAAGTTAAAGACGGCATTGTAAACTGTAGGTGCGTTAATGTTTCCCTCTTTGCCATCAATACCAAAAGAGTACTTTAAGCCATCATCTCCACCCTCATGAAGGTTGTGACAACTAGCACAACTGATGGTGTCATTGCGTGAGAGCATAGGAT
>CAZCMR010000122.1:0-3721 GCA_964499805.1 uncultured Sulfurimonas sp. | reverse complement strand
AGGGGAGCATCCTTATAGCTACAACGGTAGTGGAGGTGGGTATATCGCTTCCTAATCTTTCAACTGTTGTCATTGTAGGTGCAGAGCGCTTAGGGCTCTCAACACTGCATCAGTTGCGTGGTCGCGTGAGCAGAACAGGGCTTAAGGGCTACTGTTTTTTATATACTAATCAAGAAAAATCTAAGCGCCTTGAGGAGTTTTGTAAAACAACGAGCGGTTTTGATATAGCAAATTTGGACTTGAAGTATAGAAAAAGCGGTGATTTGCTTAAAGGAAAAAATCAGAGTGGACAAAGCTTTCGTTTTGTGGACCTTGGTGAAGATGAAGATATCGTGCGTGAGGTAAAAGAGGATTTGAAAAAACTCAAATCCTCTTAAAGTTTTTTAATAAAGACCGAATTTTCCATCATTTCTTTTGTAAAGAACACGTGTTTTACCTTCATTATCGATGAAGATTTCAAATATTTTATCACTCTCTTTTAGGTCGTTGAGTACATCTTCAACCTCACGAGGTTTGTAAAGATCAAGTTCAACCGGTACAATCTCATCATCTATCTCATGCGCTGCAGCTTTGACACATACATCTTCAGCTTTTTCAGTGTTAAGACCCACTTTTTGGTGATCTACCTCTTTGTCATGTAGGCGACGAAGTGCTTTTTCAGCACGCTCAGTAGCAAGATCAAGTGCAGCGTAAAGATCTGCATCGTTTTGGTTGATAACGATAGTATGTTTTTGTGGGAGATTGATAACAAACTCAACACCAAAATGGTCTTTGCCTTTTCTGCTTTGTGCACTGACAATTACATTTACAGAAATAATATCCATATTATATTTTTTAAGTGCATCTACTGATGAAGTAATATGTTGTTTAATAGCATCTGTGAGATCTAAGTTTCTTCCAGTTATTGATAAATTCATGATATATCCTTTTAATTTTTTTTCATTATATCACGAAAAAGTTTATATTTGAGCGAAAATTTATAACTTTTGTATGCTTCTTCTAAAATATCGTATAGGCTCAGTGGTAACAGTTGCGTCATCGACACTAACGGTTATGTCTAAAAGGACAGAACCGTTTTGTTCTGGGGTAGTAACGGGAGCAAAACGTGTAGAATCGACAAAGCGTGCATCATCAGGACATTTGTCGGCAGGATATGAGGTGTAACTGTAATGTACGCTTACGTTAATATCATAAAAGTCTGCATTGCCATCGCCGTCCAAGTCTGGTGAAAAATTAAGAAATCGCACATGGCAAGGATCGGTTTCATTGTTATCAAGAGAGATACGCAAAAGTGTGTATTCAGCTGCACTTTTTGCCAAAAGTTGGGCTTGTTCATAGAGATAGAGATTAATTGTCTGCTTTGATGTTTTTGAAGACATGGTAATAGCTAAAGCCATCAGAGTAGAGATTATAACTATAACCGCAATAGCCATAATCATAGCAATACCACTGCGTGAGGAGTTGTTCTTTACATAACTGTTTTTTCTTTGCATAATGAATGCTCCTCTAGTAGGGTTGACTTAGTACATACCTGGATTTTCATAATAGAACCGATGGACATAAACTGAAAGGTACTGACATTTTCCATAAGAATAGCACTGTGTGTTGCATCGGCAATTTTTTCCCCCTCCCAGGGTTGATAATCCCAATAGAGACGAAGAGTTCCCATTTTCTTATCATTATCATACTCTTCCATGACAATTGCATAGGCTGTCCATGCCAGTTGATAGTACTCATAAATATCTATGTTTGCAAAATTTGTTCCTGTGGATGATTGAAACTGAGTAATATTTCCCGCAACGGCTTTTATTGGATGCATTGCCCCTTGTTGGGCATTGATTTTAGTTATATTGCCATCCCATCCATAATCTGTCTTGACATCAGAGTTTGAACCGACAAAATACAAAGCAGCATTATTAAGATTAGAAAGATTTGCATCAAGACTAAGTATTAATGCATTGAGGGCTGTTGTATTGGTATCTGGTGATGTCAGAACTGTAGCATTACTGTCATCAAGATCGATTATCCCACTCCAGTAAGGTTTGGTTATACCACGAAACCCTTCATTGTCATAAGCTATCCATTCTAATATGGTATATGTTTTACTTGTGTTTGTATCACTAAGGGGAATTGGGTCTGATGTTTTTGTCTCTCTGGCGATTACTGAATTTTTAATACGATACTCCAGACGTTTGGCAATCTGCTCAACTGCCATACCACTGTTTGATTGCAAAGTATGGTTTACTTTTTCATACATATATGAGGTATAAGCCTGTGCTAAAAACTCAACACCAAACTTTCCAATAATTCCCATAATAACAATAACAAAAATAAGTTCTATCATAGTAAAAGCGAAACGTTTTTGCATCAGTATGACCTTTTGTAGTAATCAACTTCACCAATGTTGGCAACATAGCTTGAGAGAGAAGTTAGGATATTGCCCTCACTGTCTTTGATAGTAACAGTAATTTTTTTAAGATTTTGGTGTGTTGTATTTGCAAAGCTTGGAGAGTTGTCTATGTCTATTTGAGAAGTATAGGTGTATTTATATCCTTCTTGTGAAGTGATATTATCAGTAAAAATTTGATGAGAGCTTTGATTGATATCACTTACGGAAAATATATGAGTATTGCTGTTTGTATTGGTAGCTCCTTTTGTTAAATCTTCAATACAGACTCTATGGTATGGTTGTAAGATATGACCGGGACGTAATCTATAGCGGGTACTTGAGGTATTGTCTTCGCAAGTGTTATCTAGATTTATAACGCCTGCTCTAGAAGCATTCTCATCGTTTAAAGAGTTGTCATCCCAATGGTATGTTGTAGCTTCTTGAATCTCTGTTGCTGCTGCAAAAACAGCTTCTTGAACTAAGTTTGTATCCATATTTTTTGTTAGCAGTTGCGACATTTTAGGCAAAGACATTACAACTACAGAGATAATAACAATGGCAAATATAAGCTCTATTAAGGTAAAGCCGGCTCTTTTTACCATAGAGTTCTCCTATTTGTCATATCGCTTGCGTTACGTTTTGTTGTTGTATTTGTCTCATGTATACCTGCCCAATTCCCATGGGTATTACTAAATTCAACTTCAAAACTGTTTTTTGTAGCAGCAGGATTGTATTTGTTATATATCAGCCATCCTGAGGCATTGTTTTCCATTGTTGTTTTGTATGGATAGCCTCGTGTTCCGTCATAGCGAAGACCAAAAGAGTCTGGATGATTTCCTGTTGCAGAGCTAATCTCTTTTACATATCCGTTAGTAAGCGTGTATCCTTTTTGATTTGCATTCCCAGGAGAACCAAATGGCAATGTATGATTTGTATTGATTAACCATCTAGGATCATCACTAAACTGTGAAGTTGTTCCATTTTGTAAAAGGGACTTATTGCAATCTGCTCCGTTACAATAGACTTCATAATAGATAAGATCATTCGCATCTGTATAACTCACTGCACTGTTTGTTTTTACAAAACTCTGTCGAGGGTTATGGGTACGTCCATAGTAGTGACGAACAGTATTGTTTAACTCTTTTACTCCCTTTGTTGTCATAGTTGTTAAATCAGCACTAAATGTACAGTCATTTGCAGCATCACTACATTTTGCATTGTATGATAAAAACTTAATCTCAGATGGGTTGATTGCAACACTTTTTGTTCTTTGGTAGTTGAGATTGAGTTGTGTTGACATGCTTCCATTTAAGTCTTTTAGAAAGTGTGCTG
>CAZCMR010000121.1:0-3739 GCA_964499805.1 uncultured Sulfurimonas sp. | reverse complement strand
GGCATCAGCACCGATTCTAGCAGCTGCCTATAACAAACGCCTTGTTAGTGTTGGTGTGTTAATGGCTGTTATGGGTTATCTCATAGGAACTTTTGGAGGACTATTTATTGGTAATCTTTTACTAGGTTTAAGTACCTCTTAACAAAGCTAATAGTAGAGTTTAGAGTTTGAAATAATAGTTAATTATAATTAGGGAATTTATATGTCAGATATGAATGAAATAGAATTAGATACAAAGGCTTTTTTAGTCTCTGAGACAGATGAAAAGGGAATAATTCGTTTTGCAAATGATGAGTTTTGTAAATATGCAGGCTATTCTCTTGATGAACTGCTTGGAAAACCACATAGTATAGTGCGTCATCCTGATATGCCGCGAGCTGCATTTAAAGACCTCTGGGATACGATTAAAAAAGGTGAGAGATGGCGTGGTTTTGTAAAAAACAGAGCTAAAGATGGTCGCTACTATTGGGTATTTGCGACAGTTTATCCTTTTATATCCTGCGATGGTTCAAAGGGTTATATTTCATGTCGAAGAAAGATATCGCAAATGGAAAAAGAGAAGTATGAGGCACTCTACAAAGAGATGCGGGCAAAGGAGTAGCAGATGCAGTTTTTAAAATATATATCAATAAAAAATAAACTTTTACTGAATGTGATTGTTCCAATTGTTACCATTTTAATTATGGCTTCATTGGTTATTATGGATCATCTTGACAAACAAGAGAAGTATGCGCAATTTGATACCATTGTAAAACTTGATGCAAAAATATCGGCACTGGTTCATGAAGCGCAAAAAGAGAGAGGTGCTACTGCTGCTTATCTTGGCTCTAAAGGAGAGAAGTTTGTCAAAAGACTTCCCGCACAACAAAAAGAGACAGACAAAAAGATAACAGAACTGAATAAATATATAAAAGAGAGTCAGATTGAAGAGCTACTCTTGCCTGATATAAAAGCAGCATTACACAAAGCAATGCAGAGGCTCTCACAGATAAAAGATGTCAGACAAAAGGTTTTAGCACTCTCAATCAATGCTAAAGATGCAATTAATTATTACACAAATATGAACAAACTCTTTTTAAATTTTATTGCAAAAACATCCAAACAGGCTGCTGATGCAGAGTTGACATATCAGACTTTGGCATACTATAACTTTTTAAATTCCAAAGAGCGTGTCGGTGTTGAACGGGCTATTGGCAGCAAAACATTTGCAAATGATCGTTTTGCAAAAGATGCAAAATCCAAGCTCGAATCTTTAATATCAGAACAAAATTCATATATGAAGAGTTTTGAGACTTTGGCCACAAAAGAAAATATAGATTTTAAATTAAAAACACTACAGGGCAAAGCTGTTGATGAGGTAGAGAGAATGAGACAGATTCTCTCAAGTGCCAAAGAGATAGGTGGCTTTGGTATAGATGCCTCGTACTGGTTTAAAGAGATAACACTAAAAATCAATTTAATGAAAAAAGTTGAAGAGTATATGGCTGCAAATCTCAAAGCTTCAACTCCAAAGGCAAAAAATGCAATAAAAATATCTGTAATAATTGCAAATCTTTTACATGAAACACAAAAAGAGAGAGGGCTTACAGCAGGCTACTTGGGCTCAGGTGGTAAAAAGTTTACAAAAGAGATTCATCTTCAAAGAAAAGAGACAAACAAAAGAGTACGTTCATTATTGGCTGCTTTAAGCATGATCAATCTGGCAAACTATAATCAGGATTTTCAAAAAAATATTACTTTAGTAAAGAAAAATCTTCAAAATCTTCAAAATATACGCAAAAAAATAGATAATCTTGATATCAGAGCAGAAGATGCATTAAAATATTATACAGACCTAAACGGCAAACTTTTAGAAAGTATTGCAGCACTCTCTCACAATCTTCAAACAAACCAGGAGACGAGAAATCTTATTGCTTTTTATAACTTTTTAATGGCTAAAGAGCGTGCAGGTATTGAGCGTGCAGTGCTTACAAATACCTTTGCAAGAAATAAATTTTTACCTGGAATGAAAGAGAAGTTTATTCGTTTGGTGACAGAGCAAAATGCATATCTAAAAGCTTTTGAAGCTGTTGCGAGCCAAAAGTTTGTCAACTATTACAGAAAAACTCTTCAAGGTGAGATAATTCAAGAGGTAGAGCGTATGCGTCAAATTGCCACAGATGCGACAACAGTAGGTGGTTTTGGAGTTTCTGCAACGTACTGGTTTGATACTATTACACAAAAAATCAATCTTTTGAAAAAAGTAGATGATAAGCTCAGTAAAAATCTTTTAGAACTTGCTCATAAAAAGTATGAAGAGGAGACACAGGCACTTTATGTATACTCAATAGTTATCTTCTTTGTTATACTCTTGACCATACTTTTATCTTATCTTATCAGCAAAGATATATCTAACTCTGTTGAAAAAATCAGCCATGGTGTCAAGCAGTTCTTAGAGTTTTTAAATCGTCACCATAATGTTATAGAAAAAATTGACCTTGATGGTACAGATGAGTTGGCTCAGGTTGCCAAGATGGTGAATGAAAATACAGACAAAATAAATGACGGTATAGAAAATGATATGCTTTGTGTCGGTGAAGCAATTTTAACACTTAATAAAATAGAGCAGGGATATTTTAACTGTCGTGTTCAAACACAGGCATCAAACTCTCAGATTCAAACACTTGCAAATACTATTAACAAAATGCTCGATACCCAATCACAAATTATGCGTGATATCTTAGACGGGCTTGAGAAGTATGCACACTATAACTATTTGGATAAAATTGAACTCGATGAAAAAATTGGCGGTGAAACCAAAGCTGTTGTTGATGGAATTAACAAGCTTGGCGAGGCAATTACACATATGCTCAATGCTACTTATGATAATTCACATAAACTTCTTGAACAGTCAAATATTTTACAAGAGAAGATGGCAACATTGAGTCACTCTGCGACACAACAAGCACAACAGCTAGAGACAACAGCAAATTCTGTTATGCAAATTACAGAGTCTATCGAAGATACTTCAGCTAAATCAAAAGAGATTGTTTCACAGTCTGAAGATATAAAATCTGTTATTGGCATTATTGCCGATATTGCAGATCAGACAAATCTGCTTGCTCTAAATGCTGCTATTGAAGCAGCACGTGCGGGTGAACATGGGCGAGGATTTGCCGTAGTTGCTGATGAGGTTCGTAAACTGGCTGAAGGTACACAAAAATCACTTGCAGAGATTAATACAAATATCAATATCCTCACGCAGTCAATAGCAGATATTGAAGCAAGTATTAGTGGTCAAACTACAAGTGCAGCTAAGATTAATGAAGCTATTGCAGAGATAGACAGTTCTACACAAGAGAATGCAAAAACAGCACAGGAAGTGAGTGAAGTTGCTGATTCTGTTAAAGAGATGTCGTCTGAAGCACTTGAAGATGTTGAAAAAAATAAATTTAATAAACTCTAAGTAGAATATATTTGGAATTAGGTACAGTTTTAACATATACAGTTCTCTATATTCTTTTAGAACTTTACGAGGTAGAGTGGCAAAAGGCACATACCATTATGGGTATGCTTGCTCGTATGTATCAGTGGTATCAAAAGAGTGCTTTCTTGTTTTTACTGATGCATCCGACACTCTACTTTGGCATCTATTTTGTAATGCTCACGCATTTTAATGGCTATGCAGTAGCGCTGCTCTCATTTAAAGCTGCCGATGTTTTGACAAAGATGTTTCTTATCAAAAAAGTTTTTATTGAAC
>CAZCMR010000120.1:73-3811 GCA_964499805.1 uncultured Sulfurimonas sp. | reverse complement strand
AAACTAGAAGCTGCGGCCCTAAGAGAAAAAGTTATTGCGGATGCTAAGGAATTAGTTGATAGTAAGTTAGAAGCAAAACGTGCTGAGCTTGCACAAGAATATTTAGAATTTGAAAAATCACTTTCAAAGACTAAAGAAGAGTTGACTACTGACTTGCTCAAACAAGTTCCAGTGTTTAAAGAAGCTGTTTCAGCTAAATTTAGTCAGATATAAGGGTGTAATGTGAGTAGAATTCTAGTATTGTTACTAATGATATCAACTTATGCATTGGCATCAGAAGCTGAACATGCAGGTAGTGATATAGTTCAAAGAACTGTAAACTTTATCCTATTTGCTGGGCTTGTGTGGTATCTTGTAGGGGAACCAGTAAAAAATTACTTTACTTCAAGAAGTCAAGGTATAGCTGACGAATTGAAAAAAGTTCAAGAGAAGCTTGATGAATCAATCGCTCTGAAAAAAGAGGCATTAGCTAAAATCAGTGAGGCTGAAAAGTTTGCTGAAGAGTTGGCTAATTCGTCTAAAAAAGAGAATAAAATTATTCATGACGGGATTATGACTCAAGGTGAAACTGAGTTAGAAAATATTGTGAAGCAAAGTCTCTCTAAGAAAGAGTTTGAAGAGAGAAAAATGGTTCGCGAAGTTGTAGAATATATTGTAAATGAAACATTAAGTCAAAGTGCAGATAGTTTTGATAAAGAAGCTATGGCGAATGTTATTTTGAAAAAGGTGGCATAAATGGAAGAGTTGATAGCAAAAAGATACATTAAAGCTTTATTGTCTGACTCTGATGTTGAGTTCGCAAAAAATGTCACTGTTCTATTTGAAAGTTTATCTAAATCATTTAGCAATGATAAGTTTTTAAATATTGTTACGGATACTAATATAAAAGCAGAGGATAAAACATCTTTGCTTTTAGAAGTAGTGAAACCGGCTAATTCAGATAGAGTAAATAACTTTATTAGACTTTTAGTAGAAAATAAAAGAATCAATATAATTCCGGCAATTGCAGAAGAATTGAGAAAAAATTTGGCGCATACAATGAAAACTTACAGTGGTGTAGTTTTTAGCGATACAGATATTAATACAAATGTTTTAGAAGATTTAAGCAGTGGTTTAAGCAAAAGATATGATTCTAAAATATTTTTGTCATTTGAGAAAACTGATTTTAATGGAATTAAAGTAGAAGTAAATGACTTAGGTATTGAGATTGATTTTTCTAAAGATAGAATCAATAGTCAAATTATAGAACATATAATTAAAGCAATTTAACATTCAATGAGAGGAGAAGGATAGTGGTAGCAAAAATTCAGGCTGATGAAATCAGCTCAATAATAAAAGAGCGTATTGATAACTTTGAATTAAGTGTCGATATTAATGAAACAGGTAAGATTGTTTCTTATGCAGATGGTGTTGCACAGGTTTACGGACTTAGCAATGTTATGGCTGGAGAAATGGTAGAATTTGAAGATGGTACAAGAGGTTTAGTAATGAATCTTGAAGAGAGTACTGTTGGTGTTGTTATTCTTGGTTCAGGAGTAGCATTAAAAGAAGGAATGAGTGTTAAGCGTCTTGGTAAACTTTTACGTGTACCAGTTGGAGATGCACTTTTAGGACGTGTTGTAAATGCACTTGGTGAGCCAATTGATGGTAAAGGTCCTATTGAAACAACTGAAACTCGTTTTGTTGAAGAGAAAGCTCCTGGAATTATGGATAGAAAATCTGTTCATGAACCACTTGCAACTGGTATTAAAGCAATTGATGCTCTTGTTCCTATTGGACGTGGTCAACGTGAACTTATCATTGGGGACAGACAAACTGGTAAAACTACAGTTGCGCTAGATGCTATCATTAATCAAAAGGGTAACGGTGTTGTTTGTATCTATGTTGCAGTTGGACAAAAAGAGTCAACAGTAGCTCAAATTATTCGTCGTCTTGAAGAACATGGTGCAATGGAATATACTATTATTGTTTCTGCAACTGCTGCTGAAGCTGCTGCACTTCAATTCTTAGCACCATATACTGGTGTTACTATGGGTGAATATTTCCGTGATAATGCACGCCATGGTTTAATTGTTTATGATGATTTATCTAAACATGCGGTAGCTTATCGTGAAATGTCACTTATACTTCGTCGTCCTCCGGGTCGTGAAGCATATCCGGGAGATGTTTTTTATATTCACTCAAGACTTCTTGAACGTGCTGCAAAACTTTCTGATGAGCAAGGAGCAGGATCACTTACTGCACTTCCAATTATTGAAACGCAAGCGGGTGATGTTGCTGCTTATGTACCAACAAATGTTATTTCAATTACAGATGGTCAAATTTTCTTAGAAACTGACCTTTTTAACTCTGGTGTTCGTCCTGCAATTAATGTTGGACTTTCTGTTTCTCGTGTTGGTGGTGCTGCACAAATCAAAGCAACTAAACAAGTTGCTGGAACATTGAGACTTGACCTTGCATCTTTTAGAGAGTTGCAAGCATTTGCTCAGTTTGCATCAGATCTTGATGAAGTTTCTCGTAACCAACTAGAACGTGGACAAAGAATGGTTGAAGTACTTAAACAACCTCCATACTCTCCACTTTCAGCTGAGAAACAAGCTACTATTATCTTCGCAGGTAATGAAGGTTTCTTAGATGATTTAAATATATCTGATGTGGTTCGTTTTGAAACAGAGATGTATCCGTTTATTGAAGCTTCATATCCTCAAATTTTTGAGAATATTAGTAGTACTAAAAAAATCGATGATGATACAAAAGCATTATTAATGAAAGCACTTGAAGAGTTCAAATCTAGCTTTGTAGCATCATAAGGAATACTTCATGGCAAACTTGAAAGATATTCAAAGAAAAATTAAGAGTGTTTCAAATACTCAAAAGACGACTCGTGCGATGAAACTTGTTTCTACTGCAAAGCTACGCCGTGCAGAAGAACTTGCAAAACGTTCTCGTCTTTATGCTGAAAAAATGAATCAGGTTATTGCCGAAATAGCGGGACGTATAGAGTGTAGTAAAATTGGTGGATTGAAAAATCGTTGTTTTGAAACGATTGAAAATCCAAAAATTGTTGACATAATATTTGTTACTGCAGATAAAGGTTTGTGTGGTGGATTTAATATTCAAACTATTAAAGCTGTTAATAAACTTTTAAAAGAGTATAAAAAAGCAAATGTAAAAGTACGTTTACGTGGTATCGGTAAAAAAGGTATTGAATTTTTTAACTACAATGAAGTTGAAATGTATGATGCCGTTAAAGATTTAAGTTCTAAACCTGATAAGGTAAGATCTGATGAATTTATTCAATCTTCTATTGAAGATTATTTAGATGAAAAAATTGATGGTCTACATATCGTATACAACGGGTATAAAAACATGATAACTCAAGAGTTACATGTGAATAAGATTCTTCCTGTTGATACTGAAAGTTTTGATTGTACAAAAGCACAATCAAGTTCTATGTTGGAAGTTGAGGCTGAAGACGAAGAAAAAATGCTTGATTCTTTAGTGAAAAAGTACGTTTCTTATAACATGTACTACTCTTTGATAGATTCAGTTGCTGCTGAACACTCTGCACGTATGCAGGCTATGGATACAGCAACGAATAATGCAAAAGAGATGGTTAAAAGTTTAAATGTAGAATTTAATAAAGCACGTCAAGCTGCTATTACTACCGAACTGATAGAAATAATCAGTGGTGTGGAGTCTATGAAATAATGGAGAAAAATATGATTGGAAAAATTA
>CAZCMR010000119.1:0-3866 GCA_964499805.1 uncultured Sulfurimonas sp. | reverse complement strand
TCAGCAAACAAAATCGTAAACCAAGACGAAAACTAAAACAGCGACAAGAGAGGCATTAAAAGTAAAGTGAACTACTTCACTTTACTTAGCCTTTTTTCATTAAAATATTTTTTATCTGCACTTCATTTTTAAGTTTTTTCCCTACACACTCTAGTATAGTTTATGTTTTTTTTAATTTTTATATAGAGTTTTTGTTTTAAAGTATGGTATACTTTATCTTACATTTTAGCTAGTTTTTAGTATTTGAAAGCAGATAAGTGAGAGTTCAAAAGCAGAAATATAATATTGATGAAATTATCCCCCTTATTACCGCAACAGAGATTCGTGATGCTTATACACAGGGACACTCTCAAAGAGTTGCCTATTATGCCTATCTTTTGGCACATACACTTAAGCTTGATGAAGAGATATGTAAAAATGTCTATGTAGCCGGTTTGTTGCATGATGTCGGCAAGATCGGTATTCCTGACAATATTTTACTCAAACCGGGAAAACTTGATACAGAAGAGTTTGATCTTATTAAACTTCACAGTTCAATCAGTGGCAAAATTGTCAAAACAATTCCACACTACAGTTATCTAAGCGAGATAGTAGCAGCACACCATGAAAATTATGACGGCAGCGGCTATCCTTTGGGCTTAAAAGCACAGGAGATACCCGTTGAAGCCAGACTTTTGGCAATCTCAGATGTATTTGATGCCCTTACAACCAGAAGAGTTTACAGAGCCTCTATGCCTCTTGAAAAATCCTTAGCAATTTTAACAGAGCGAGAGGGAAAGTTTGATCCTCTTTTTTTAGATGCTTTTGTAAAAATGATTCGAAAACATGGCGTTGCAAAAGAGGATATAGAGGCAATAAAATTTGATGCTCTTGAGGAGTTGAGGAACAGTTTTTTCTTTTTAGACCCTCTTACAAAATCTTTAAATCGAGATGGACTGCTTGCGATTTTACGCAAATCAGCGGACTATGAGTATAAAGTTGTCTTAGCACTTGTAAATATAAGGCATTTTAAAGATTACAATAAACTTTATGGCTTAAAAAAAGGAGATGATTTACTGGTGCAAATTGCAAAAAAATTTCAGCATGCATTTTCATGTAAACATATTATGAATGAACCAAAACATCATGATGCCTATTTTGCGCGTATTCATGCAGATAAATTTGCACTTTTGTATATCGGGCAGAGAGTAGATTTTATAGCATACAAATTACAAGAGATTATAGGTGAGTGCAAAAAAGAGTTTGGTGTAGAAATTACATCAGAAATTATTGTCAAAAATGAAAAACTCTCTCACCACATAGAGAATGAGTTGGGATATCTCTTATGAAAATTATTGAAGAGTTTATTATAGAGCAAAAAGCTGATATTATCTATGCTAAAAGGACGCTGCAGAGTCACTTTTGTGAAGAAAAATTCAGAGATAAAAGTTTTTTTCTTTTGGCATTTATGGAGCTTGCAACAAATCTTGTGAAATATACAGAGGGTGGGAAAGTATTGCTTTTGGAGTCCGGTGGACACTATATGCTTGGTGTCGTGGATTATGGCGGTGGAATAGAGAGTGTGGCACGCTCTTTGCAAAGAGGCTATACCACTGCAGAAAATTCACTCGGACTTGGACTCTATCAGCTTAGTAGCAATAATCTGTATGATTTTGAGATATTTTCTACGCAGAAAAAAAACTTTCACGGTACGGTTATACTGCTAAAGCCCAAAGAGTTACAAGAGTGTATTATCTGTTTTTCAAAACCTTATACAAATAAAGAGAGTAATGGTGATTTTTATGCTAAAAAAGGGAAGTTTTTACTTTTTGGAGATGCAGCAGGGCATAATAAAAAGTCATATAAAACAGCAAAGCTGATAGAAAAAAGGTTTTACTCTTCAAAACTCTCTTGTATAATGATAGATGATTTTTTTAAGCAGATTCATCAAGAGCTACATGAAAAAGAGATGCACAGTGCTGTTTTTGTTATCGTAGAAGCTGTAAAAAATCATATCTCTTTATGTGGTGTTGATTTGAGCGTGTGGATAAAAACCCAAAATCATTTAGCACTCAAAACATTAAAAAATGGTATAATTGGAGAAGCGTTTTCAAGTGTTGAAAAATTACACTATGACCTCAAAGAGGGAGATTTTTGTATTGTAACAACTGATGGTATGCAGAATCAGAAAATGGAGTATTTTAAAAATGAAGAGATGAGTGGGTACTCCGCATATTTTATGGCACTTGTAATGTGGCATTTTGCAACATCGCAGTTTGATGACAGTTCTGTTGTTGTTATAAAAAATTAAAAAAGGAGAAGAGTGATGCAAAAAGAGTTTTATGTTGCATTAAAAGAGATTGTTACAAATCAGAGTGAGGAGTTGATTCATTACTGGCTTGAGTATTTTGATGATAATGAAAAGGATGAAGCGTATCGTTATTATGATGATTTTTTAGGATTTTTTGAAGAGTGTTTAGATGCTGAGTTGGATATACACAGTGATGAAGCACATGCGATGCTTCTTTTTTTGAGTAAACTGCAAGAGACCATAGGCGCAGAGAACTTTTTTAATTTTAAAGACTCTGTCTATAGCTGTTATCTTAAGTTTCCACTTTTAAAAGCAATGGATAAAGTTTCTTTGTTTACACTGGAGAATGTCTCTGTCTTAACTGCTTTTTTTGAGGCTTTAACATCTTCTTTGATGATAAAAGAGTATAAAAAAGGACATGAATTTAAAGAGCGTTCAAGTCATGAACTAGAACAAAGAGAAGCACCTTTGAGTGAGTTGTGGGACGGTATCTTTATGGTTAGTATTGTTGGAACACTTGATTCTGACAGGGTTTTAAAGATTATTGACAAAGTACTGGATTATCTTGAAAGCAAAGAGAGTCGTTATGTTATTATAGATATCGGTTCTATTTTTGATGTAAACTCAGAAGTGACCAATCAGATTATGAAACTAAACAGTGCTATTCATTTTATGGGGGCAACGCCTATGCTTACCGGCATTACCAAAAATATAGCCAAGAGTTTAACGCATCTCAATATTTCATTAGGTGAGATTCAAACTTTTCCTAGTACAAAAACGGCATTAAAAACTATTTTGGATACACAAAATTGACAGAATTGCTCTATACATATAATGCATATATAGCTATAGATGTCAAAAAAATGGCTATTGTTAAGTACTATTTAAAAGAGCCTTTTAACAAGATGGAGATAAAATCACTTGATGATTTGTCACATTTTTTAGAAATTTTTTTTGATAAGGGTTCTTCTCCTTTTTTAAGAGAGTTTGAATATGAAAGAAAGTGTTATTTTTTTGTTTCACATAAGTTTGACAACACTGTTATACTTAGCATTCAAAATATAGACAAGATTAAAAATACTCTGCTTGCAAACAAAGAGATACTTTTTGACGGTTTGACAAAATGTTATCTTAAAAAAGAGATTGAACTCTTTATAGAACAGGCATTAGAGACTTTTGTTCGGTATAAAAAAGAGAAGTTTTCCATTATGATGTTTGATATTGATTTTTTTAAAAAAGTCAATGATACCTATGGTCATCTTGCGGGAGATTTTATCTTAAAAGAGCTTGCGTCATTGGTAAAAAAATCACTAAGAAAGGCAGATATCTGTGGACGCTTTGGGGGAGAGGAGTTTTTGGTACTTCTTCCAAACACAAATGCAAGCGGTGCTTTAAAACTGGCTATAAAACTTAACAAATTAGTAAAAGAACACGCTTTTGTCTATAAAGAGATCTCTATTCCCATAACTATAAGCATTGGCATAACATCGGTAAGCTTTAGTGATTCTTATCACTCTTTAATACAAAGGTGTGATGAAGCACTTTATAAAGCAAAAGAGAACGGACGTGACAGAGT
>CAZCMR010000118.1:0-3880 GCA_964499805.1 uncultured Sulfurimonas sp. | reverse complement strand
AATAACTCCTTATCGCTTAACTGGATAAAGCAGTCCCCTCCTAAGGGATAGCTCGTGGTTCGAGTCCACGTAGGGAGACCAGTAACTTCTAAAAATCAGTAAAAGTATATTTTTACAAAGTGGTACAATAGCTTGAGAGCCAGTAGATAAAGGATGATAGCCATCAGCTTTTTAATTTGTTTTTGGTTTAGTTTAAAGTGCATCAAGTAATTTCCTATATAACCACCTGCAATTGCACATAAAGCAACGATCATCAGAAGTGTCCAATCCATAGGAACATAAGTTGCGTAGGTGAAAAAGGACCCCAGAGCAGAAAATGGAACGACAAAACTAACTGCTATGGCAACTTTTTTGGCTTCAAATCCCAAAAGTACCAAGAGAGGAATGAGTATATTTCCTCCTCCCACTCCAAGTAAACCGGCAAGAAAACCGACACCACTTCCTATTAGAAAAAGTACAAGTTTTCCTTCTACATGAGTTAAGGCTGTCTTTTTGCCAAACATCATCATAGAAGCACTGTAAAAAAGCATAATCATGAAAAGAAATTTTACAGTCTCTTCATCAATAAAACGGCTACTATATGCTCCCAAAGGTGCAAAAATCAACATCATCAGGGCAATTGGCCATACAAAAGAGAAGTCTAATACTTTTCTTTTGATATTCATGACACTAGATATTATTGTCGTAGATGCACCTGCAAATAGGCCGACTGCTTTGGCAAAAGTGAAGTCCAGACCCAGAAAGTTTAAAATTGGTATAAGTGCTACTCCTGAGCCTGCTCCGCCCATTGAGAAGAGGATTGAAAGTAAGAAGGTGAGTCCTCCATATAGAAAATACTCAAACATTGTCTATCCTTAAAAAATAAGATACAATTATAGTTATAAAAACTTAAAATTATATTTTAATAAATATACAAATTGAAAGAAGAAAAATGAAAGTAAAAATATCTACTTCGGTGTCAGTTGTTATCCGTATTTTTCTATGGTTGCTTATGTTAATAGGCGGTGCATGGTACTCGGTAGCAAATGATTACGACAATCCTCTTTTTAGGAGCTTTTATTTTCATATATGTTGTGCTGTTGTTGGTGTTATCATACTTGTGTTTGCATTTCGTGCAGCTTCAAACGGAGGTAAAGAACTTAGTAGAGGAAGAGTCGGTGATATCCCTAGGTTAGAGACAAATAGACTCGTAAGCAGTGGGATTTACAGCTGTATGCGACACCCTATGCTGTTTGGTCTTACCCTTTTACCATTGGGGTGGGCATTGCTTCTTGGTTCACCAACATACATACTATATGTTGCGCCAATAGAGATGTTATTTATAGTCATAATGGTGATAGTGTTTGAAGAGATGGAAGTAGAGAAAAAATTTCCAACAGCATATGATGAATACCGAAAAAAAGTTCCAATGATATCACTGCGTTTAGAGTGTTTAAAATTACTTTTTAAAAGAGGATAACAGCAATGTTTATGATAGATTCCTCAACAAACAATATTAAAAATGTTATTCATGCCTTTTTCCTCTCTCTGGCTATTACAATAGCGGAGCCTTCCACTATTTTACCTTTAATGGTACATCATTTTAGTGAGAGTGTTATTATGGTTGGGATCTTTGCATCTTTACTGCGTGGTGGAGCTATTATTATACAGCTTTATGCAGCATTTCATGCACAGGCATATAAAAAAGTTATGCCCTACTTGGGAAAAGTCTTTTTCTTTCGTTGGATATCCTGGTTCTCTATAGGAGTGAGTATCTTTTTTATTGGGGATAACAATAAGTCATTGACACTTTTTCTTATAGGATTAGGACTTTTTTTCTTCTCTTTTACAGCAGGATTTGGTGCAATCTATTTTAAAGAGCTGCAAGCAAAACTTTTTTCTAAAAAGTATCGTGGTAAGACAATGGCCAATAGACAAATAGCAGGTTCTATCGCTTCTATTATCAGTGGCGGTATAGCCGGATATGTACTTAACAACTATGAGGCTCCTTTGAATTATGCATATTTGTTTATGGTCAGCAGTGCTTTAATGGTGATTGGATTTGGAATTTTTGTAACGATTGAAGAGCCTGAAAAAGAGCATGTCTTGGTAAAAGAGAAGAATTTTAAACTTTTTATAACAAACGCAATAGCGCTATTAAAAAAAGATAAAAGATTACAAAGACAAATTTTGACTATTTTTCTGAGTTTTAGTTACTTTTTATCTATGCCGTTTGTTATTTTAAATGCCCATAGCAGTTTTACTTTAACAGGTTGGATGTTGGGTGGATTTATAACTGTTCAAATGTTAGGAAGTATTATAGGCAGTACTTTTTTATGGAGAAGAATTCATGATTATGAAAAGATGCTTTCGCTAAGTTTTATTTTTATGATACTTGCTTTTGTCATTGCCCTTTTTGCAAATGACGTCTACACTTATGCTTGTATCTTTTTACTTTTTGGCATAGCTCTGGATGGATTTAATATTTCTGGAATGAACCTGGTCATAGAAATAGCACCTGAAGAGAAACGCCCAATATATACAGCTTTGCAGACAAATATTACATCTATTGGGCTCTTCTTTCCTGTTTTAGGCGGTGTTATTTTAAAAATTGTAGGTAATTACACATTGATATATCTCTTAAGTATAGGGTTGTTAATGCTGGGATTGTATTTTAGCAAAGGATTAAAAAAGAGTATATGAGGTATCAAAAATTACTTTTGATACCCTATGTCATCTTCATCTGTCTCTTCAAGAAGTGGAATAGCAATGCTGATAGCAACTAGAACCAATCCGAAGATAAGAGCGGTGAGACCTTGATGGTCTTGAAAATACCCTGTAAGTGTGAGTTTGCCTAGATTTGGTCCCATAAGTAACTTTAGTTTGTCATAAAAGAGAGTGAAAACTAAACCACCAAATATACCACCTAAAGCACCAACCATAACATCAACTCTTCCTTCTGCAACTGAAATAGGACCTGTCCCCGGGCATTTTCCAAAAATAGCCATCGAAATACCAAAGATAGTACCTCCAACAATAAGACCGCCTAAAAGAATTGGCTTCACATAGTAAGATGCCCATCCAAGCTGAATTATAAAGAAGAGACCGATACTGGCAAGTCCTATGGCTAGAAAGAGCATTTTAGGAACAACTGTATCTTTAAGCATTGAAAAACCTGCAATTTTCTCAAATTTATGGACTTTAGTATACTGGATGACTGAACCAAATACCATACCAATAATAAAAACAAGTAAAACAGAACCATGCCCTTCGTTTTGTACCGTTTGGAACATACTGAAGATTCTGTCAATCATGCTGGTATCTTTATCATACATCTGTTTTATCCTTATAAAATAATTTTCCTGTCACAATAAGACTAATCATCACAACAGCTCCAAAGATCATACTACTAAACGCAGTCTGTGTCATACCGCTGAGGAAGTGACCACTTGTACACCCTCCTGCAAGCCTTGCACCGATTATTAAAAAGAAGCCGCTGACAAAACTCCAAATAAGTCTTGATTTGACAGAGTTGTTTTTATATCTTCGCCATGCAGCAGGTACAATGATAAAACGAAATGTTTTTGTTACAAACAGTGCATTTAAAAAAGCACCAATTAAAACACCAAGAAGCATGACACCTTCCCATGAACCGGGATTGTGTATCTCTTTTAAATAGGTGTATTTCTCAGGATCCAAATCGAAAATTATTCCTGCAAAGTAGGGAACATAAGTTGAAGCACCAATAGGTCTGTTCGCTCCAAGTACAGAGAAAGTAAAAAGCAGCAGGAGCGCCATAAGTATACCACCTAACCACCAAGGTATTTTTTTAATCATAAAGATATCCTTATAAATTTAATAAGGCGACATTATACTTATTTTTATTTTAATCTTAATAAAA
>CAZCMR010000117.1:0-3957 GCA_964499805.1 uncultured Sulfurimonas sp. | reverse complement strand
ATCTGCCTCCTTTTTGATAATGTTTATCGAAATACTACAGATATAAAACTTAAAGCATCTTTATAGTGATAATTGTTATCAATTTAATTTTTACTGAAGAAAAACAGTGTTATAGTTCTTTTATTGAAAATGATTATCATAAAGGAAACAGATGAAAAAGATAGCAATAGCAAGTTTAATAGGGGGAGTTTTACTTCAAGCACAAGTGCTTCCAGGGATAAACTCAAAAGGTGGAGCAATGACTCTGCCTGAAGGTAAGTTAAAAATGGGTCTTAAACATATCTATATGAAAAGAGATAGTATGTTTGATGGAAGTAAAGAAGTTACTAATCAACAAAATCTTGATGCAACTGCAAATATAACTCTTTTAGTATTAAGATATGGTGTTAGTAAAAACTTTGACATTAGAGTTGCACTTCCATATAAACAGATAGATGCGACAGCCAAACTCGGTCCAAATGATGTTGCAATTGATAATAAAGGCATAGGAGATATGGTTGTAATGGGAAGATATGTCATCTTGCCGATGAAAGAGTATGGCTATCAACTCTCAGTAGGTGCAGGAGTAAAACTACCAACAGGTTCAACAGATAACGGTTTTAAAAAAGCACCGCCATTTGCTCAAAATACAAACACTCCACTCCCTACACAAATGGGTACAGGTGAATATGAATACAAAGCAGAACTTGGTATCTCAAAACTTGTAAACGAGAGTATGCGAGTAGATTTTCATACTATGTACACTTATAGACCAAAAGCTGAACACAATTATGACTTTGGAGATGAACTTAGTTATGACTTGTCTTTTACAGCCGCAGTGACGGATAAAATCAACTTAGGGTTAGAGTATAACGGTAAATACAATACCGACACAGATATGGGGGATGATACAAACCCTATACTTCGTTCAAAACTTCCATTTAAAGCATTTAGTGGAACAGTCGGCTATATCACTCCTGAAGTTGAGTTTGTACCATTTGGTAAACCAAAAATTCATGTAGGAATGGGTGTTTCATTCTTAGCACATTATAATGTTGCAGAGTATCAACCACTTGAAAAAACAAGATATACATTTAGAGTTGGATATCTATTTTAAAGGAATAAAAATGTCAAATATAGAGTTAAAATCAGAGATAGTAAATTTAGTACAAACATCAGGATATAAACCATCCAAAATGATGTTATGTTCTGTGGTTAGAGTTGTTTCTATGCGACATAGAAGTATTTCACAAAAACGTATTTTTGAAGTTGCAAAGGAAGTATTATGAAAAATATTTTTCAACGAATTAATAATGTTATTATTAACAGTTCAAAATTAAATGGCAACTACTTTGTATATAAAAAGAGATTTGAAAATGGCACAAGAAATTATAGAAGAGATTGAAGCATTTGAAAACTTTCAGTTTGATGTACAAAGAAACAGAGTTGTAAATTTGAAAGTTGGTGAAAATACGGATACTTTTGAATTTAGAAAAATATTTTCGATTTTAAACAAACATCGAATCTATTATACATTTGAAAATAATTTTGAAATACAAATTGTTGAATAGGAAAAAAAATGATTAAAAAAATATTACTTACTGTGGCTCTTGCATTTTCAATGCAAGCAAATGAGATAAAAAAAGTAGATACTTTAGTGTTAAGTGGTCCTATGGCATCTGTTAGCCATCCACTTTTAAGGATGATAGAAACAGGTGCATTAAACGATGTAGCAAAAAATGTCAAGTTTGTAATGTGGAAATCTCCTGATGAACTGCGAGCATTAACACTTCGTGGCAATGCTGACTTTATAGCAGTGCCTACAAATGTTGGGGCTAATCTTTACAACAAAGGTGTAGATATAAAACTGCTTAATGTCTCTGTATGGGGTATTTTAGGGATGATAACAAGAGATAAAACAAAAAAAACTCTTGCTGACTTTAAAGGGTGTGAAATAGCAATGCCCTTTCGTGCTGATATGCCAGATATAGTTTTTGAAGAGATAGCTAAAAAACAAGGCTTGGACCCTAAAAAAGATTTCAAGCTTCGCTATGTTGGCTCTCCAATAGATGCTATGCAAATGCTTGTAATGAGAAGAGTAGACCATGCACTTTTGGCTGAACCTGCCATCTCTATGGCTCTTAGAAAAACAAACTCATTTCCACTAAAACTTATAGCACCTGATTTATATAGAAGCTCAGACCTTCAAAAAGAGTGGGGAAAAGTCTTTAAAGTAGAGGGGAAAATCCCCCAAGCTGGAATGGCTGTTATAGGTCAGAAAGACCCATATATCGTAAAACGATTTAACGAGGAGTACACTAAAGCTCTTAAATGGTATAAAACACATCCAAAAGAGGCTGGTGTATTGGTTAATAAATATATTCCTATGCTTCTTCCTGAAGCTGTGGAAGATAGTTTAAGCTATGTTCAACTTGATGATGTAAGTGCAAAAGATGCTCAAAAAGATTTAGAGTTTTTCTTTGAGATTTTGAAAAATAATAATCCTAAAACTATTGGTGGGAAGTTGCCAGATAGTGGTTTTTATCAGTAAAAATTCTACTGCTAAAGTTTTCTTGACACTTAAAAAAACAATAAACATCCCAATATGTGCTATAATTACTTAAGCACAGCAAAGGGGTGTTTGATATGAAAAAAAATCTTTTATTTACAGTTCTTTTATCCGTTGTTATTATATTTTTAACCGCATGTGGTGGAGGCAGCGGGGGTGGTTCAACTACTCCAAGTACGCCAGATGAGAATACTACCGCGTTACACTTTACATCTGATTCGATTATATATGTGCCAGAAAATGAGATAAACGCCTTTGTACTTAAAGCTGTAAGTGATAACAATATAACTTATGCAATAAGTGGAGGTGACAGTGCTGCGTTTAGCGTAGATGCAGTGACAGGTGAGGTGATTTTCAAAACAGCCCCAGACTTTGAAACGCGACAGAGTTATAGCTTCACAGCATCTGCAAATGACGGCGTAGATACTGTGACACAAAATATCCTTATATTCATTGAGGACATTGATGAGAGTATTCCTAAGTTTATATCTGCAAGTGAGATAAATGTAGTTGAAAATCAACTAAAAGCAGTGAACCTTCGTGCCACAGATGATCAGCCTATTACTTATTCGCTTAGTGGTACTGATAGTAATGCATTTGAAGTGAATGCTACGACAGGAAAAGTGACCTTTAAAACAGCCCCTGATTATGAGTCAAAAAACCTCTACACATTTACCGCTGAGGCAAGTGATGGTACAAATGTAGGCAAGCAAAATGTCATAATCCATATCATTGATATTGATGAAACTCTACCTCTCTTTACATCTTCTGCAACTGTGAGTGTAGTAGAAAAACAACTAACAGCGATTACTCTGCAAGCTACAGATGAACATCCACTTCTTTATGGAATTTATGGTGGGGATTCATTAAAGTTTACTGTCAATCAATCGACTGGAGTTGTGAGCTTTAAAATTGCACCAGATTATGAAAATCAAAATGTATATACTTTTACAGCTACTGCAAATGACGGAACAAATATCAGTAAGCAAAATGTGACTATCCAAATTTTAAATCTTGATGAGAGTGCACCGATTTTTGTATCAGCAGATACAGTTACAGTGAAGGAAAACCAGCTAAACGCAATCACTTTAAGTGCTACAGACAACAGTACTCTAACCTACTCTATTAGTGGAGGTGATAGTGCAAGCTTTAATATCAATAGTACAAATGGAGTCGTAACATTCAAAACTCCAGCAGATTATGAGACAAAGAACTCTTACACCTTTACAGCTACTGTAAGCGATGGTACTTACCAGGTTACGCAAAATGTTACTATAAAGATAGAAGATGTCGATGAAAACATACCTGTATTTAGCTCTGCAACAAGTGTAAGTGTAGAGGAGAATCAACTCAGCGCAATTACCCTAAGTGCGACAGATGACAACAATATCACGTACTCAATAAGTGGT
>CAZCMR010000116.1:0-3971 GCA_964499805.1 uncultured Sulfurimonas sp. | reverse complement strand
GCAAAATAGAGATACTCTTCCATAGTCAAAGGACCGTAAAGTTTTTCACCCTTTAGGCTTATCTCTTGTGGGAGTGGATCTGTCGGTAAGATTTTTTTTG
Organism: uncultured Sulfurimonas sp.; assembly: GCA_964499805.1. GTDB lineage: Bacteria > Campylobacterota > Campylobacteria > Campylobacterales > Sulfurimonadaceae > Sulfurimonas. Next base: position 3,871 of record CAZCMR010000116.1, on the reverse strand, counting down.
CAAAGTCACTCTCTTGCAGTGGAGTTGTTTGTGTAGATTGTTTTTGTGTCACTGGCTTATAATGCTCTGCTTGTGATGTTGTCGTATGCGTATCAACTCTATATAGCAACAAAAATATAATAATGCCAAGAAGCAACAAAACCAAATACTCATACAATCCCCAAACTCTCCAAAAGGTCCAAACTGTACTGTTGTCATACTCTGTATCTAAAGAGTCAGTTGTATTCTCTTGCAATTTATAATCATTTTTATAATATTTACGTGAAAACTGTGACATTATTCAAAATCATCTTTCGTCAATGACTCATTTTTAAAATAGTTGACTTTTGCTCCGCTGTCTTTGAAAAAATAGCTCCAAAATGTTTTGAGCTGTTTTAATTTTGAGAGATCTTCCTCTCCTAAAACACGCACATAGACAGTAGCACCATTGAGTTGTAAATCTACACCTCTTTTTTTATTTTGATGTTTAAACTCTTCATAAAATGTTTTTGAAGCAAGATTTGGAACAAGATCAAAATCACTAATCGTATCTATATTTTTCATTGTTGAATATATAAGGATTCTATCACCTTTTTTGAGATTTAAACCATCTAAAAAATTGTCTAAATTCAACACGATTTCATCAGAAGATGTTGACATATCTTTTATAATAGTTTTCAAATCTGTACTTGTGGCATTGTAAACATAACCAGAGGTTGAGTATTGTTGAAGCATCGTTACATCTGCACCACCTACAGCGACTACTTTTACATCTATTTTCTCTTTTTTAAACTTTTCAATCTCATCTTTTGCCACTTTTGCATCATTAATCTTGGCGCCATCTGTAAAGACCATAATAGTTTTTTTACTTTTACTCTCAAACGGTAGTAATTGCTCTGCTTTTTTCAATCCACTCCCTAAATATGTGTCATTTTTTGAAACTTTTATAGCTTTTACAATAGAGAGAAGTTCTGATTTATTTGTCAAATTATCAGCAAGAACCCTGCTCCTACGATTTGCAGACATAGATCTTTTTCCATCAAAAGTTATAATGCTCACTTTTGTTCTTTTTGCCTTATGTTTAATAAGGTGCAACATAGCTACTTTCACTTCATTAAGATAGTTGTGTTTTCTTGACACCATACTTCCAGATGTATCTACAAGAAAAATGACATCACCATAAAGTTTTCCTTTTTTTGGTGCTCTTACTCCCTTTTTTATCTTCGTAAAAAAACGAATAAACTTCTTTCTGTTGGCTTTATATCTCTCTTCACCTATCTTTATCTCACTATATCGTGCACGGGTTTTTAACTTAATATTTCCCTTAAATGCATAAAAATAGACTCTGTCACCATTGTTATAGATAGTTTTGTTTTGAGCTTTGTTAAAATAGGTCAATTTTCCTAGTTCGTTGTACTCTGATTTGCTCATACCCTGTGAAAGATCAACAAACACAAAAGTATCTCCCCAGGCTAACAATGTTCCCATTAACAACAGAAAAATTACTCTATGCATCTTTCATCTCCTTAACTGTTTGTGGTTTTTGAAATTTGTAAATCATATACTCTTCTATATTGTTAACATGTTGCAGCTCTTTTCGAGTATCTAGTGTAATATAATCTGACAATATCATAGTGACATAAGACTCTTCTATCTCTATGCCTCGAGTTTTATAGAGCTCACGCAAGTAAGATTCTATAAGTTCTAGTTGTATCTTAAAAATAGCCGAGTAAGCGTTATAAGTACGCACATGAATATCATACAGTGCAGCAGAATCAACAAGTTTTGAAAAGAGTTTGTTTATCTCCTCTTTTTTAAAGGCTATCATCTTTTTATCAAGAGAGTCTATTGTTTTTTGACAACGCTTTTTTCTTCTTTCAAGGAGTTTTATCTTTGACTCGATCATCTCATATATAGGACTTGATGTATGACTAAAGTACGACAAGAAAGCACCGCCAATAAAGATAAAAAGATTAATAATGATAAAAACATAAGCAGTATCTTCTTTTCTGTTTTGTGCATCTTCTCTGAGCTTTTGCATCTTTGTCTCTAAATCTTGAGGTTTTTTTGCTTGTGTATCTACACTTTTTTCATCTGTTGCAAAACCTTCATCATCCTCTTCGTCACCAAAGCCTCCATCATCTGCATTTTCTGCATCATCTGAGTCACTCTCCCCAAATCCTGCCGTATCATCAGAGCCAAAAAGAGCTGTTTCTTTGCTACTGTCTTGTTTGTTTTTTAAGAGTTTTACCTGATTGTCATCAGCTAAAATTGTATGCATCTTTGAGCGAATATCTACTGTTGCCCAAATTGCCGCTGCAGATATAGCCATAATAATAACAATTTTTACAATATAGAACTTTTTTTCTTTGGCAGTCGTGTTAGCAAAATGTCGCACGAGTCTACCAAGAGCATGTGCCATCCAGATTATCATCCCTACAAAACCAATGGACATTAGCAAAGATGTCCAAAAAACCTGACTCTGTTTCTCTTGGGGCATATCTGCTGCAAGTCCTATCTCCTGAGAGAGAAAAACATTTTGATAGATGAGAAGTTCAGCACCACTGACAAGAAGCATTACTGCTAAAAACACCCACAATGGCAGTTTGTCCAAATCTCCGACAACTGTTCGATTTTCAAGTTTGTTAAACTCTTTTTCTATTGTTTTTTTCTCTTTTGTGTAATCCTCTATTTCTGCTTCAAAACTATCTATCTGAGCCTCCAACTCCTCTTTCTGCTTTTCAATGGTATGCAGTTCATAATAGAGTTTATTGTCAAGTTCAGACTTGATTTCACTGTAAGAAGCCTCAAGAAGCTGGATTTTTCTATAAACTGCATTAGAGGCATTTATCATAATCTCATAAAGATGGTTTGCCACATAGAGCATATTTGTCTTAAACTCATCTTTGGAGATAGGAATATTATTGATCTCTTTGAGTCTGTACTCTTTGTCAAATTCATTTAAAAGAGCATCTGTCTCTTGTTTAATCTGTTGTGTATAGAGATCGTGAGGCTTTGCATAAAAAAGATTTTTTATAAACTGTATCATACTATTTCAAACCTCTCTTGTAATGTTTTTACATCTTTTTCAAATTTTTCCACTTCTTCACTTGAAGCATTCAGCTGTTTTAAAAAAACACGACCATACTCTTTAAACTCATCAAGAAGAATCTCAGCCTCTAAAAAATAGCGTTTTTTGTCTGCATTGAGTGGTGTTATTTTGTACCTGTCAGAGATGTACTCTTCTTGGTACTTCTGTCTGTTTTGAAGATGAATTCTGTAAAGAATAGCAAGTTTATCTTGCGTAGTTCTGTAAAGTTTATGATAATAAGGATGCAGTGTCGGATGTGAAACACCTTTTTGTTTTATATCTTCCAAATTTTCTTGAAAATCTACAAAATAGTTATCAAAGTAAAGTACAGGCTGATACTGAAAAAGAGAGAGATCCTCTTGCAAAATATTTTGATATTGTAAAAGCAAATAGTTATAAAGTGTCGCAAGGTTTTGTTCATTTTTGGCATAACTTACCATAATATCAGAAGTGTTCTCAGTATGTAACAATGCCTCTTCTGACTTTTGATTGTTTTTATTGACAAAGGATTGCATCAATGTCTTGAAGGTCTCAAGATCATTACGGATGAAAAAATCCTTCTTCTCACTCTCTTTGGCTCGTTTTGCAAGAGCAAGGATATCATCCAAGCAAAGACCGATATACTCAGCATCAATCTCTGTTGCACAATGCTCTTTTTTCCTATCTACTTGAATTTCAAGACTCAAAGACTCTCCTTTTAGATTTAATTATTAAGTATTTTAATCCAAATTTCTTAGCATAAAATAAAAATAGCTTATGGCTACCACTTATATTTGAGAAAGCCTGTTATATTGTCAGATG